>JAOBJW010000006.1 GCA_025728315.1 Candidatus Lightella neohaematopini
AAAACAACTTAGGTGTTATAAGGTTAAATTCTCACGGGCAATTAGTATCAGTTAGCTAAATATTTTACAATACTTACACATCTGACCTATTAACGTTATAGTCTTTAACGGCCCTTTAGGAGGTCTTACCTCTGGGAAGACTAATCTTGAGGAAAGCTTCCCGCTTAGATGCTTTCAGCAGTTATCTTATCCGTACTTAGCTACCGGGCAATACCATTGGTATGATAACCCGAACACCATAGGTACGTCCACTCCGGTCCTCTCGTACTAGGAGTAGCTCCTCTCAATCTTCCAACGCCCACGGCAGATAGGGACCGAACTGTCTCACGACGTTCTAAACCCAGCTCGCGTACCACTTTAAATGGCGAACAGCCATACCCTTGGGACCTACTACAGCCCCAGGATGTGATGAGCCGACATCGAGGTGCCAAACACCGCCGTCGATATGAACTCTTGGGCGATATCAGCCTGTTATCCCCGGAGTACCTTTTATTCGTTGAGCGATGGCCTTTCCATACAGAACCACCGGATCACTAAGACCTGCTTTCACATCTGCTCGAATTGTCATTCTCGCAGTTAAGTTAGCTTATGCCTTTGTACTAAACTTACGATATCCGACCGTAATTAGCTAACCTTTGTACTCCTCCGTTACCTTTTAGGAGGAGACCGCCCCAGTCAAACTACCCACCAGACACTGTCTTCAATCCGGATTACGGATTTGAGTTAGAATATCAAATACTAAAGGGTGGTATTTCAATGTTGACTCCATACTAACTAGCGTTAGTAATTCATAGTCTCCCACCTATTCTACACATTAATAATCAATATTCAGTATCAAGCTATAGTAAAGGTTCACGGGGTCTTTCCGTCTTGCCGCGGGTACGCCGCATCTTCACGGCGATTTCAATTTCACTGAGTCTCAGGTGGAGACAGTCTGGCCATCATTACGCCATTCGTGCAGGTCGGAACTTACCCGACAAGGAATTTCGCTACCTTAGGACCGTTATAGTTACGGCCGCCGTTTACCGGGGCTTCGATCAAAAGCTATTATATTTGCATATAATAACCTTCTTAATTAACCTTCCGGCACCGGGCAGGCGTCACACTGTATACTTCCACTTACGTGTTTGCACAGTGCTGTGTTTTTAATAAACAGTTGCAGCCAGCTATTATCTGCGACTAACTTCAGCTCAAAAAGTATTTTTTTCACTTACATGTTAGCGTGCCTTCTTCCGAAGTTACGGCACCATTTTGCCTAGTTCCTTCACCTGAGTTCTCTCAAGCGCCTTAGTATTCTCTACCTAACTACCTGTGTTGGTTTGTGGTACGAGTAAATATTATTTAACGTTTAGAGGATTTTCTTGTAAGCATAGCATTGATTCCTTCATCACCTTAGTGATCCGTCATTACACCTCAGTGTTAAATAAGAAATATTTTTTATTTATTTCTTCACCTACATGCTTAAACCGAAAACCGTTACTCGGCGAACCTAGCTTTCTTCGTCCCCCCATCACAAATAATACTTAGTACAGGAATATTAACCTGTTATCCATCGACTACGCCTTTCGGCCTCATCTTAGGTGTCGACTTACCCTGCTCCGATTAACGTTGAACAGGAAACCTTAGTTTTTCGGCGAATAGGTTTTTCACCTATTTTATCGTTACTCATGTCAGCATTCGCACTTCTGATATCTCCAACATACTTTACAATATATCTTCACAGACTTACAGAACGCTCCTCTACCCAATAAAATTATTGATATATTAATAATTCTATTGTCGCAGCTTCGGTACATAATTTAGCCCCGTTAAATCTTCCGCATAGGCCGACTTGACTAGTGAGCTATTACGCTTTCTTTAAATGATGGCTGCTTCTAAGCCAACATCCTAGCTGTCTAGGTCTTCCTACATCGTTCTCCACTTAATTATGATTTTGGGACCTTAGCTAGCGATCTGGGTTGTTTCCCTTTCCACAATGGATGTTAGCACCCACTGTGTGTCTCCCGTGATAGTATTCTATGGTATTCGGAGTTTGTATTGATTTGGTAATTCTATATGAATCCCTAATCGAAACAGTGCTCTACCCCCATAGATAAACACGAGGCGCTACCTAAATAGCTTTCGAGGAGAACCAGCTATCTCCCGGTTTGATTAGCCTTTCACCCCTAACCACAAGTCATCCGCTAATTTTTCAACATTAGTCGGTTCGGTCCTCCAGTTAGTATTACCTAGCCTTCAACCTGCTCATGGTTAGATCACCGGGTTTCGGGTCTATATACTGCAACTTAACGCCTGATTATGACTCGGTTTCCCTACGGCTCCCTTTTAAAAGTTAACCTTGCTACAGAATATAACTCGCTGACCCATTATACAAAAGGTACGCAGTCACATATATATTATATTTATATATGCTCCTACTGATTGTACGTATATAGTTTCAGGTTCTATTTCACTCCCCTAACCGGGGTTCTTTTCGCCTTTCCCTCACGGTACTAGTTCACTATCGGTCAATTAGTAGTATTTAGTCTTAGAGGATGGTCCCCCTATCTTCAGACAAGATAACACGTGTCTCGCCTTACTTGTTAAGTATGTTAATATAGTTTATTTTAAGATACTGGGCTATCACCTATTATTGCTAGTTTTTCCAAACTATTTTCCTAATAAATATATTAATTAATATACTTAAGACTGTTCCCTGTTCGCTCGCCACTACTAAGGGAATCTCATATTGATTTATTTTCCTCAAGATACTTAGATGTTTCAGTTCTCTTGGTTTGCTTCATTAAACTATGAATTTATTTAATGATGATACTATTGTATCAGGTTACCCTATTCGGATATCGCCGGATATTAACACCTCTTATCGATTCACCGACGCTTTTCGCAGATTAGCACGTCCTTCATCGCCTCTAATTACCTAGGCATCCACTATATACGCTTAGTAACTTAACCTTATAACCCTAAGTTGTTTTTAGAGAAACTATTACTTAATTAAATATATTGTTAAAGAACTTAAATTTTTAATGTATATGA
>JAOBJW010000007.1 GCA_025728315.1 Candidatus Lightella neohaematopini
ATTATTTATTTATAATAAATCAACTTGACATAATAAAAAAACAGTGTACGCTTTTTTATTTATATTAATTGTTCTTTAACAGTAAATTGTGTAGGCACTCAAGATCAATAATAGCACTATTTAGATAGTAATATTAAAATATACAATATAAGTTAATTACTTATTAAAGTGTGTTTTATATTATTGTCTTATAATAATTGAAGAGTTTGATCATGGCTCAGATTGAACGCTGGCGGCAAGCCTAACACATGCAAGTTGAGCGGCAACAGAAAAATTATATTATAATTTTTGCTGGCGAGCAGCGAACGGGTGAGTAATATCTGGGAATCTACCTAGTGGAGGGGGATAACTATTGGAAACGATAGCTAATACCGCGTAATATCTATTGATTAAAGATGGGGACTTATACTTATTTACTTATGTATAAACCTTTCGCCATTAGATGAGCCCAGACGAGATTAGCTAGTAGGTAAGGTAATAGCTTACCTAGGCTACGATCTCTAGCTGGTCTGAGAGGACGATCAGCCACACTGGAACTGAGATACGGTCCAGACTCCTACGGGAGGCAGCAGTGGGGAATATTGCACAATGGGGGCAACCCTGATGCAGCTATGCCGCGTGTGTGAAGAAGGCCTTAGGGTTGTAAAGCACTTTCAGTAAGGAAGAAGATTATAATACTAATAATATTATAATTTGACGTTACTTACAAAAGAAGCACCGGCTAACTCCGTGCCAGCAGCCGCGGTAATACGGAGGGTGCGAGTGTTAATCGGAATTATTGGGCGTAAAGAGTACGTAGACGGTTTATTAAGTTAGATGTGAAATACCTAAGCTTAACTTAGGAATGGCATTTAAAACTAATAAACTAGAGTTTCATAGAGGGGGGTAGAATTCCAGGTGTAGCGGTGAAATGCGTAGATATCTGGAGGAATACCAGTGGCGAAGGCGACCCCCTGGATGATGACTGACGTTCAGGTACGAAAGCATGGGGAGCAAACAGGATTAGATACCCTGGTAGTCCATGCCGTAAACTATGTCAATTTGAAGGTTGAATGTTTTTTATTATTTAGCTTTCGTAGCTAACGCGTTAAATTGACCGCCTGGGGAGTACGACCGCAAGGTTAAAACTCAAATGAATTGACGGGGGCCCGCACAAGCGGTGGAGCATGTGGTTTAATTCGATGCAACGCGAAGAACCTTACCTACTTTTGACATCCAAAGAATTTAACAGAGATGTTTTAGTGCCTTCGGGAACTTTGAGACAGGTGCTGCATGGCTGTCGTCAGCTCGTGTTGTGAAATGTTGGGTTAAGTCCCGCAACGAGCGCAACCCTTATTCTTTGTTGCCAACGAATTAAGACGGGAACTCAAAGAAAACTGCTAGTGATAAACTAGAGGAAGGTGAGGATGACGTCAAGTCATCATGGCCTTTATAAGTAGGGCTACACACGTGCTACAATGGTGTATACAAAGAGAAGCAAGCTTGTAAAAGTTAGCAAATCTCATAAAGTACATCACAGTCCGGATTGAAGTCTGCAACTCGACTTCATGAAGTCGGAATCGCTAGTAATCGTGGATCAGAATGCCACGGTGAATACGTTCCCGGGCCTTGTACACACCGCCCGTCACACCATGGAAGTGAGTGGCAAAAGAAGTAAGTAGTTTAACCAATTAGGAGGGCTCTTACCACTTTGTGATTCATAACTGGGGTGAAGTCGTAACAAGGTAACCGTAGGGGAACCTGCGGTTGGATTACCTCCTTACTTATTAGTAAATAATAAGTATATACCTTGAGTGTCTACATAAATTACT
>JAOBJW010000005.1 GCA_025728315.1 Candidatus Lightella neohaematopini
GTCCTCTTCGTCTAGTGGTTAGGACATCGCTCTTTCACGGCGGTAACAGGGGTTCAAATCCCCTAGAGGACGATCAAATATTTTTATTTAAAAATTAAAATTTATAGAAATAGGTATTACTTTTTAAGTAAAAATTTTTACAGATAATACTATGACTATATCATTAAAATTAATTAACACATTTGGTCTTAGTGCAAAAACAAAATTTTTAATTGTAATAAATACAGAATATGATTTATTTAAATTATGTAAATATCTGCAAAAAAAAAATAGTTATCGGTTATTAATTCTAGGTAATGGTAGTAATGTCATATTTTTAGAAAATTATCATGGTATAATATTACTTGATCGTATTTACGGTTTATTTTTTAGAGAAGATAAATATTTTTGGTATATTCATATTAATTCTGGGGAAATATGGAGTAAATTAGTATATAAATGCTTAAGATTAAATATTTTTGGTTTAGAAAATTTAGCTATGATTCCTGGAAGAGTTGGAGCTTCAGTAGTACAAAATATTGGTGCTTATGGTAAAGAATTAAAAGATTTTTGTGACTATGTTGATATTATATATTTTAGTAATGGTTGTAAAATTAGATTAAGTAATAGTGATTGTAAATTTGATTATCGAAATAGTATTTTTAAACAACAATTATTAAATAAATGTTATATTATTTCATTAGGATTAAAAATATCTAAATTTTGGCAGCCAAAGTTATATTTTAATAAACTAAATAATTTAGTTACTCCTAGAAATATTTATGATGCTGTTTGTAAAATACGTAAATATAAATTACCTGATCATAAATTTATTGGTAATGTTGGTAGTTTTTTTAAAAATCCAGTAATTAGTATTACTAAATTAATAAAATTAAAAAATTATTTTCCTGATATAATTTATTATAATTTAAATAAAAATAAAAAAATAATATCAGCAGCTTGGCTAATAAGGTATTGTGGTTTAAGAGGATATAAGTTTGGTACAGTGTCAATATATAGTAAGCATGAATTAGTATTAGTTAATAATGGATATGCTAATGGTCAAGATGTTATTAAATTAGTACGTTATATTTTAAAAAAAGTAAAAAATTACTTTTCTATATTACTAGAATTAGAAGTTTGTTTAGTTAATAAATATGGTATTATTAAAGATTTTAAAATTTTTGAATGAAAAATATTAAAACATTAATAAAAATAATTAATATATTACTAGATGGTAGAACTCATTATTCTTACGAAATAAGAGATTATTTAATTTTTAATAATATTAATTATTATATTAACTTAGCAAATAAATTAGGTTTATTTATAGTAAATAAATCTAATAACAGTTATCAATTACTAAATCCATTTACTTCATTAAGTAAAAATATCATTATAAATTATTTAAAATTAAAAACAATAAAATTAGTAATTATCCCGATAATTAATTCAACTAATAAGTATTTTATAAATAAATTAGATAATATTAATAATAAATGTTGTGTTTGTATCTCAGAATATCAAACCATGGGTATGGGAAGGAATGGTAAAAAATGGATAAATAGTTTTGGTAATAGTTTATGTTTGTCTATTTGTTGGTTATTAAAAAAACCATTATTATGTAATACTATTAGTATAGTAATTAGTATTATATTAGCTAATTTGTTAAAAGAATTAGGAATAAAAAATATCGGTATTAAGTGGCCTAATGATTTATATTTAAAAAATAAAAAGTTAGCAGGTATTCTTGTAGAAAGAACTAGTACTAACAATAATTATTATTATATTATAGGTATTGGTATTAATTTAAATATAAGTAATATTAATAATTTACTACATGCATTAGGTAATAATTGGATTAATTTAATTGATATTGGTGTTACAATTAATCGTAATATATTAACTGCAAAGATAATTAATTCTATATATTATTGGTTAATATTTTTTGAACACAATGGTTTTAGTTACTTTTTTAATTTATGGAAAAAATTAGATATATTTATTAATCGTCAGGTATTATTATATAATCAATTTTATAATAATAATTTTATATGTGGTATTAATCGAGGTATTAATCAATATGGTGCTATATTAATAGAAACAAATAATATAGTACGTGCTTATTATACAGGTAGTTTATATCTAGATCATTAATAATTATAACAATAATATTATAATAAAAAATGAAGAGAGTTGGATTAGTTGGTTATAGAGGAATGGTTGGTATAACGTTAATTCAACGTATGTTGGAAGAAAATGATTTTGATTTTATTGAACCGATATTTTTATCTACATCAAAAAAATTATTAGCTACCCCCAGTAATTGATAATAAACATTGGTTATCTAATGATGCTTATAATCTAGATTTATTAAGATCATTAGATATTATAGTTACTTGTCATGGAAGTAATTATACTAACAAAATATATTATAAACTACGTTCTACTAAGTGGCATGGTTATTGGTTAGATGTATCATCGTCATTAAGAATGAATAATGATACTATTATTGTATTAGATCCAATTAATTTATCACTAATATTACAAGGTTTAAATAGTGGAATTAAGAATTTTGTTAGCGGTAATTGTACAGTTAATTTATTATTAATGTCATTAGGTGGATTATTTATTAATAATTTAATTGATTGGATATCAATAGCTACGTACCAAGCTATTTCTGGGGGTGGAGCTAAGTATATGTTAGCACTAATTAATCAATTTAAATCATTAAATATATTAAATAATAATAAGTTAACTATTAGTAATTTAACTACTATAGAACATAGTATCAGAAAAAATATTTTACGTTATCGTTATCCAATAGCTTATAATCTTATTCCATGGATTGGAAATAAAAAAATAAATGAACAAAGTTTAGAAGAATGGAAAAGTCAAGTAGAAATAAATAAAATTATTAATACTATTTGTTCTCCTATTAAAATAGACGGAATTTGTGTCAGAGTAAATACTTTAAGATGTCATAGTCAAGCTTTAACAATAAAGTTAAAAAAAGATTTGAATATTGATAATCTTACACAAATTATAGTAGATCACAATAAATGGATTAAATTTATCCCTAACAATAAAGAATATTCTACAAATCAATTAAATCCACTTATTATAAGTAATACATTAAATATTGCTGTTGGTAGATTACGTAAGCTAAATATTGGCAAAAAATATTTGACTTTATTTACTATTGGTGATCAATTATTATGGGGAGCAGTAGAACCAATACGTAGAATGTTAAAATTACTAATTAATAATTGATAATTAAAGATATTTCATATTTGCTGATAGGCAGATTTGAACTGCCGACCTCACCCTTACCAAGGGTGTGCTCTACCAACTAAGCTATATCAGCAAAATTAAGTCAAAAGCGGATAATGGGAATTGAACCCACATAACTAACTTGGAAGATTAGTGTAATACCATTATACGATATCCGCATAAAATAAGCATAACTTTAATAACCTTTGTCGGTAGTAGGATTTGAACCTACGACCTACTGATTACAAATCAGTTGCTCTACCAACTAAGCTATACCGACAAAATATAAAATATTAATATCTTAAATCAAGATTTTAATGGAACTAAAAGATTAACAATATGAACTCATTTATGTCGTATTATAAACTATTATCTCAAGTGAGTAAACAAATTATTAAATCTAAATACTTTTTATATAAAGTATTACATACTATTAGTAATACATTAAATGTAAAAATAAAAGATATTATAAAAGTATACTTACCATTGTCACTAATGATAAGTAATAATATTAGAAAAAAGTTACACTATCATAATAATCAACTCCCTTACATTATAGGGATTACGGGTAGTGTAGCAGTTGGTAAAAGTACAATTGCTAGTATATTAAAAATATTATTATATAGTTGGTTGTGTTATTCAGTTGAATTGGTTACTACCGATAGTTTTTTGTATTCTAATAAAATACTTATCAGAAAAAAATTAATACAAAGAAAAGGATTTCCCTGAATCTTATGATAATAACAAACTATTAACATTTATTAATTGTTTAATATCTGGAACAACAAATAATATTTTTAATATACCAGTATATTCACATTTATTATACGATATTATTCCTAATATTAAACAAACAATCTTATTGAAACCTCAAGTAATTTTATTAGAAGGATTAAATATACTACAAAATAATAATATTTCAAATATTATTGATTTTTCTATTTACTTAGATGCTCCAGAATACTTAATTAAAAAATGGTATTATAATAGATTAATAAAATTACATAAATATTCCAATGTTAATACATCATATCGTAAAATTTATTACATCAGTAATTATAAATGGCATAATATTAACAAATATAATTTAATTTATAACATTCTACCAAGTAAAAATAAAGCTAACATAATTCTTATAAAAAAAGAACATCATAAAATAGATAAAATAATATTTAAATAACTTATAACCATTTCCTTCTTTTAAAATAAAAATATGGAGCTAATCCAGATATTAACATTAGTATAACAGCTCCTGGATAACCTAAATACCATTTTAATTCAGGCATAAATTCAAAATTCATCCCATAACTAGAAGCAACTAGAGTTGGTGGTAAAAACACTACTGACATAACAGAAAATATTTTTATTATTCTATTTTGTTCTATACTAATAAAACCCATAGCTGCTTGTAATAAAAAATTAACTTTTTGAAATAACGATTCATTATGAGGTAATATTGATTCAATATCACGTAATATATTACGTGCTTGTTCTAATTGTATTATTGGTAGTTTAGCTTTTTTTACCAAAAAATTTAATGCTCTTTGTGTATCCATAAGACACAACCTAACTTTCCAGGCAATATCTTCTAATTCGGCTAAAGTAGATAAAGCATCATTATAACCATTAACATAACGACCATCCATAATAATTATACTTAATGATTCCAAATCACTATAAATATGTTCTATTTCATCTGCCAATTGTTCTATTTTTATATCAAATAAATTTAGTAATATTTCATAAGCATTATTAGTACGTAATAGTATATTACTGCTAATACGAATCTTATATAAACGAAATACAGGTAATTCTCTTTTACGTATAGTAAATAGTCTATTATTACAAATAATAAAAGTTACAGTAGTATTTCCAGCATGATCTTCAGTTTTATTATAGAAAAAAAATGAATGAATATGTAATCCATTTTGATCTTCAAAAAATCTTGCTGATGATTCAATATTCTCTAATTCAAAGTAAGTAGTTAAGTTTTGACCTAATTCATGTTGAATATAATTTCTTTCACTATTACTAGGATTAATTAAATCAATCCATATTGCATTTAATAAAATGCCAGATGTATTATGATCTAAATTTAGTAAACGATTATCTTTTAATTGAAATGCGTTAAGCATATTATTAATTTTCCTTTTAGGAATTAGCTACAGTATAATTACTATAAACATTTTAGATAAAAAATTAATTAATTTAAGAAATAATTTTTATCTAAAATATTAGTTTATTTTAATTATTATTATAGTAGTATATTCTTTTTATATTTAAAATACTATTATTTATTTCATAAATAAATCTAGATGGTTGACAATATATTTTTTTTCCATAAATAAATTTAGTATTAGCATGTGTCATAAATAATTTACTTATTGCTCTTGTAATACCAACGTAAGCTAAACGTCGTTCTTCTTCTAATTGATTAATATTTATAGATAATTTACTAGGAAAATTATCTTCTTCCATACCTATGATAAATACATATAAAAATTCTAGTCCTTTTGATGCATGTATAGTCATTAAATTTACTGACTCAGTATTATTATCAATACTAGAATTAGTATATGTTAAAAATGATTGTAGTAAAAATAATTTGTCTTCAGTATAATTTAATTCAAATTGATAAGCAGCATTTAGTAACTCTTTAAGATTATCAACATTATTTAAATGTTTATTTTTATCTTCATAGGTGTACATATCTAGTAAACCAGTATTTACTATAATAGTATTTAATTGTAAATAAATAGATTGTTTATGTATGTCAGAATATAATTTTCTTATTAAAGAAAGAAAATTACTTATAATATTATTATGACGTGCTGATAAGACATTATTTTTAATGATTAAATTACTAGCATGCCAAAAAGATATTTTTTTAGTGTTAGCTAATTCTACTATTTTATCTATAGTTCTTTTGCCAATTCCACGTTTAGGGGTATTAATAATGCGTATATATGAAATGTCATCATTATGATTATGTGTTAAACGTAAATAAGCTAACACATTTTTAATTTCCTGACGATTAAAAAATTTAACACTACCATAAATAGTATATGGTATATTATTTTGTACTAAAATATCTTCTAATAATCTTGATTGAGTATTATTACGATATAATATAGCACATTTACTTAGTGATATTCCGGAATTTTTTATTGATTGAATTTGTTTTATAATAAATTTTATTTCATCAAATTGATCTAATGCGTAGTATACTATAATTGGTTCTTCTTTATAATGATTATTTTTTGTCCATAATACTTTTTTTAATCTAATATTATTATGTTGAATAAGTGTATTTGCTGCTTGTAAAATATTATTTGTAGAACGATAATTTTCTTCTAATTTTATAATATTAGTATGAGGATAATCATGTAAGAAAATTTGCATATTATTTGATTGAGCACCTCGCCAGCTGTATATAGATTGATCATCATCACCTACTACCATAATATTATTTTTATTTGTAATTAATTTACGTATCCATAAATATTGGATATAACTAGTATCTTGAAATTCATCAATTAAAATATTAGTAAACTGCTTATGATATTTATTTAAAATTGTTAAATTATTATTTAATAGTTCATAACTACGTAATAATAATTCATTAAAATCTAATAATCCATTACGATTGCATAATTGTTGATATTGTGTATATAAATATTCCATAATATTATTATTTACTGTGTTTGGTTTTCTACCGTAATCTTTTTTTTTATTTATAAAATGTAAAACCTGATCAGGTAAAATACTTAGCTTATTATTATTGCTGGATATAATTTGTTTTATTAGTTTTATTTGATCATAATTATCAATAATTTGAAAGTTATAAGGTAATTTAGCCTCATTATAATTTATACGTAGTATTTTATACGCTAAACTATGAAAAGTACCTATCCAAGGGAAAAAATATTTTTTTCCTAACAGATTATTAACTTTATTTTTTAACTCATTAGCTGCTTTATTAGTAAAAGTTACCATTACAATATTATTTGAAGTATACTTATTGAGTAACCAAGCAGCTCTATGTACTAATACTTTAGTTTTACCACTACCTGCTCCAGCAAGGATAAGTACACTATTATGCTCTATAGTAACAGCTTGTTTTTGGTAAAAATTTAATGTCTCTAACAAGTTAACTTTATTAATAGTCATTAAAACAAGTTAAATGATTAATATTTTTCTAAAATTATTTTAAGTTTAACATACCATCATAGATATGTGTGGTGTCATTGTACATAATTATAGGATGACATAAACTTAACCAAGAAATAAATAATCTTCCGCCAGGTAATTTTACCTTAACTAATTTTGATAAATAACTATGTTGTATTCCTACAGCAACAGCTGCACAAGAAGCACTACCACAAGCTAATGTTTCTCCACAACCAACTTCGTATACACGTAACTTAATATAATGATTATTTATTACTTGCATGAAAGTAATATTTATTTGTTTTTTAAATAAGTTACTTTTATTAATTAATAATCCAATCTTACTAACTGAAATAGAATTTATATTGTTAACTTTTATAATACAGTGATAATTACCTATAAATACTAAACTAAATAAAAATTTTTTTTGATTAATTTCCATTGAATACAAATTATTTTTATTTAATTGTATTTTATTTAAAATATTTTTAGGGTAGAAATTTGGTTTACCGATATTTAATTTTACTTTATTTATACCAATAATATTTACTAATACTGTAGATTTTTTAGTAGTAATAATAATACTACGTTTAGTAGTTAACTTATTTTTATATATAAACTGTGATAAGCAGCAAACACCATTACCACATTGCATGGCTTCACTACCATCACTATTAAATATACGATAATTAAAATCGGTAATATGATTTTTTGGTCTTTCAAGTAATAATAGTTGATTAAATCCAATTCCAGTATTTCTGTTAGAAATACTACTAATGTTAAGTAATGACAAGATAATTTTATTATTTAAATTATTAATTATTACAAAATCATTACCTAAACTATGCATTTTTGTAAAAAAAATATTATTCATAAAAATTTATTTATAATAAATCGGCGAGAGAGGATTTGAACCCCTGACCTACTGGTCCCAAACCAGTTGCGCTACCAAACTGCGCTACTCGCCGAATCAGAATTACTTTTTAATTTTAATGGTAGGGGTGACTGATGGGATTTGAACCCATGACCACTGGATCCACAATCCAGCACTCTATCCAACTGAGCTACAGTCACCAATAAAATACCTTAACAAAACAATTTTGGTGTTAATAAATTATTAATATACAAATTATAATATATTAAGATCTTTTCATCATATTAAAAAATTCATTATTAGTTTTTGTCATAGACAGTTTATTAATTAAAAACTCCATAGCATCTATTTCACTCATAGGATGAATAATTTTTCTTAAAATCCACATTTTTTGTAATTCTTCTTTAGTCGTCAAAAGTTCTTCTTTACGAGTACCAGATCTATTATAATCTATTGCTGGAAAAACTCTTTTTTCTGCAATTTTTCTTGATAAATGTAATTCCATATTACCAGTACCTTTAAATTCTTCATATATTACCTCATCCATTTTTGACCCAGTATCAATTAATGCAGTAGCAATGATAGTCAAACTACCACCTTCTTCCATGTTACGAGCTGCTCCAAAAAAACGTTTTGGTCTATGTAAAGCATTAGCATCAACTCCTCCAGTAAGTACTTTTCCTGAAGCTGGAACTACTGTGTTATATGCACGAGCTAATCTAGTAATTGAATCTAATAAAATAATAACATTTTTTTTATGTTCTACTAATCTTTTTGCTTTTTCTATTACCATTTCAGCTACTTGAACATGTCTAGAAGCTGGTTCGTCAAATGTAGATGCAATAACCTCACCCTTAACTAACCTGTGCATTTCTGTTACTTCTTCTGGTCTTTCGTCAATAAGTAATACCATAAGTACACAATCTAGATAATTGTAAGTAATACTTTGAGAAATATTTTGTAATAACATTGTTTTTCCAGCTTTTGGTGGAGCAACAATTAATCCTCTTTGTCCTAATCCAATTGGTGATGCTAAATCTAATACTCGAGCAGTTAAATCTTCAATTGATCCATTACCTTTTTCCATACGTAATCTAGTATTAGCATATAAAGGAGTTAAATTTTCGAATAATATTTTATTGCGTGCATTTTCTGGTTTGTCGTAATTAACCATATTAACTTTTAGTAATGCAAAATAACGTTCACCTTCTTTAGGAGGTCTAATTTTTCCTGATATGGTATCACCAGTTCTTAAATTAAATCTTCTTATTTGACTAGGAGAAACATAAATATCATCAGGACCAGCTAAATATGAACTATCACTAGATCTTAAAAAGCCAAATCCATCTTGTAATATCTCTAATACTCCGTTACCAAAAATATCTTCTCCGCTTTTAGCATGCTGTTTAAGAATAGAAAAAATTATATCTTGTTTTCTTAAACGAGCAAGATTCTCTAAACCTACATTTTCACCAAGACTTATTAAGTCAGACACTGATTTATTCTTTAATTCAGTAAGATTCATATTAAAACAAAGGTAAATTAATTAGACATGGTTAAATACATCATTAAATTTATAACTAATAAATTCAGTTATAATAAGTTATTTATTATAAATGACCTTAATTCATCTTCCGATAATAACCCAGTTTTACTTACTAATAATTTAGAATTACGAAATAAAATTAATGATGGTACACTACGAACATTATACTTATTTGTAAGTACTTGATTTTGATCAATATTAATCTTCAAAAATAATATTTTTGAAATAAAACTACGAGCTACTTTTTCTAAAATTGGAGAAAAATTTTTACATGGACCACACCACTCTGCCCAAAAGTCAACTAATATATCTTTACCAGTATTAATATACGTTTCTAATTCAACATCATTTACGGATAAAATAACACTATCTTTATTCATATTTTAATACCTTATAATTACTGATTATCATAACAGTTCATAATAATATAACACATTAAACAATAATACAATATTTTAATTAAAAATA
>JAOBJW010000004.1 GCA_025728315.1 Candidatus Lightella neohaematopini
TCCTTACTTATTAGTAAATAATAAGTATATACCTTGAGTGTCTACATAAATTACTAAAATATAGGCTTGTAGCTCAGTTTGGTTAGAGCACACCCCTGATAAGGGTGAGGTCAGTGGTTCAAGTCCACTCAAGCCTAAATAAAATAATTTTGGGGCTATAGCTTAGTTGGTAGAGCATCTGTTTTGCACACAGAAGGTCAGCGGTTCAAATCCGCTTAGCTCCATTTAATTGGTATAGGTGCGGTAGTTCAGTTGGTTAGAACATCGGCCTGTCACGCCGGGGGTCACGGGTTCAAGTCCCGTCCGCACCGTATTCATTTATTATTAAATTGTTTAAAGTAGATAATAAATAGAATAGGGATGTAGTTCAAATGGTAGAATATCAGTCTCCAAAACTGAATGCTAGGAGTTCGAATCTCCTCATCCCTGTTTTAAAAAATATCTTTTTTATTACGTAAAAATTTAAAATAATTAAAATTACTTATATTTTTGGGTAACTTAATAATTTTATTTTGATAATAAAAACTGTTGGTACACTGTATAAATGGATTAATTATTCTCTCTAAATATAAAGAAGTTGGTAAACTAGGTATTTTATTAAAAATCATGCGTTTAACTATTCTTTTGTAATATTTTATTATAAACATATTATCTAACAATGCTATATTATTAGTAATAATAAAATCTAAATTTTTTATAGTATATTCATGACTAGGGAATATTATAGTATTGCTTGGTAATTTATTAATTTTATTTAATGAATTAAACATATTTTCTATAGAGCTATTAAATATCTTACCACAGCCAGCAGAAAATAATGTATCACCACAAAATAGCCATGGGTAATGATAATATCCAACATGATATTTAGTATGACCAGGTAAGGATAATACAGTAAATTTATATTGTTGTAATATGTTAATAATATTATTATTTTCTACAGTATAACTATTAAGATAATCAGTTTCTTTTGGACCATATACTGGTACTTGATAAATATTTTTTAATATACGTACTCCAGAAATATGATCGTCGTGATTATGAGTAATTAAAATTGCCACTAAATGTAATTTATGAAATTTTAGAAATTTAGTAACTAATGGTTCATTATTAGGATCAATAATTAAACATTTATCATCATTTAATACTAGCCAAATATAATTATCAACTAAAGTACGTATTGCTGTTACTTTTAACATAAAATACTTTTTTCGTAATTAATATCTATTAAATATGGCTTATAGTTAGCCATATAATAAGCTAATTTATCACAATAATTATTTTCATTACAAGTACTATGTCCTTTAATCCAAATCCATTGGACTAAACAACTAGATTGTAAAAAAAATAATTTTTGCCAAAGATCAATATTTTTTATAATTTTATTTTTACTATTATACCAATTATTAGCTTTCCACATATGTATCCATTTTGTTATACCTTGTTGTACATAAATACTATCAGTATATATAGTAATATTACTATTTAGATGTAATATTGATTGTAATGATATAATAATACTAGTTAATTCCATACGATTATTAGTTGTTAATCTGTAACCACCACTAAGTATAATACTTTGATTTTTTAATTTAATTATAGCTCCATATCCACCTTTACCAGGGTTATTAATACATGATCCATCAGTAAAAATATTAATATATTCTTGCATTTTATAAAAAAATCTAATATAAACTTAAAACTTGATTTTAGTAAATCAATATAAAATATTATATATACTAAGAATATGATTAAACAAGTTTTTTTAGATATTGAAACTACTGGTATTAATAAAACAGGAAATAATTTTTATTATGGACATAAAATTATTGAAATTGGTGCTGTTAAGGTTATAAATAGACATATTACAAATAAATATTTTCATGTGTATTTGAATCCATGTAGATCTATAGATCAAGAAGCTTTTTCTATACATGGTATTAATATTAGTGAACTAGTTAATAAACCTAAATTTTTAGAGATAGCAGATCAATTAATATCATTTATTCAACACAGTGATTTAATTATACATAATGCTAATTTTGATGTTAGTTTTATCAATTATGAATTAAGTATGATAAATCATAATGTTAAAAATATTAGCAATATTTGTAATGTTATTGATAGTTTAAAAATTGCTCGTACTTTATTTCCTGGTAAGAAAAATAGTATTGATGCATTGTGTGATAGATATTGTGTGAGTAAAAATATTAGAATATTACATGGTGCCTTACTAGACGCAAAAATATTAGCTAATATTTTTTTACGTATGACTAGTAGTCAAAATACTATACATTTTGATTTTACAAATAAAGATAAAATGTATAAATCATATAAGATAAATAATAAAAAATTAAGAATACTTTATGCTAATAAAGAAGAACAAATTTTACATGAACAACAATTAGATTTAATACAAAAAAATGGTTATTGTTTATGGAGAAATAAATAAAAAATTTTTTTAAAAAATCTATAAGAATATGAAATATAATAATTTAATTACAGATGAATTTAATAAGTCAATAGAAATTACTAAATCTTTTGTCAAAGATAAAAATTATTTAAATTTAATAGAATCTGCAGCAAACATGATAGTTTATGCTTTTAAAAATGGAAATAAAGTACTATCTTGTGGTAATGGTGGATCTCATTGTGATGCTATGCACTTTGCTGGAGAATTAGTTGGTCGTTATAGAAAAAATAGATTAGGATTACCCAGTAATAGTTATTTCTGATCCTAGTTATTTATCTTGTGTTAGTAATGATTTTGGTTATTATCAAGTATTTTCACGTTACGTACAGGCAGTAGGTAACAAAAATGATGTTTTATTTTGTTTATCTACATCAGGTAATTCAATAAATATTATTAATGCAATGCATGTTGCAAAAAGTAAGAATATGAAAATTATATTACTTACTGGTAAGATAAATAATTTAGTTAGTGATATTGCTGATATAATAATATCAGTTCCTCATAATGGTTATGCTGATCGTATTCAAGAAATGCATATAAAAATAATTCATATTTTAGTACAAATTATAGAAAATGAATTATAATTATAATAATTTTGAAATTTTAAGTTAATTTCTTATTATGAAAAGAAAATATGTTGTTACTTGGGATATGTTACAAATGTATACTAGAGTAGCTGCTAAAGGTCTTTTATCCACTAAATGGAAAGGTATTATTGCTATTAGTCGAGGTGGTTTAGTACCTAGTGCTTTACTAGCAAGAGAACTAGATATTCGTTATGTTGATACATTTTGTGTAGCTAGTTATTATTATGGTTATCAACATAATACTAATATAATTAAATATACGTATCATAATCATGATAATGGTGAAGGGTTTATTATTGTAGATGATCTAACAGATACTGGTAACACTGCAAAACTTATAAAAAAAATATATCATAAAGCATATTTAGTAACTATCTTTGCAAAGCCATTAGGACGTAGTTTTGTCGATAAATATATTATAGACATACCCCAAAATACATGGATAGAACAACCATGGGATACTGGAATAACTTTTATTCCACCAATAAAAAAATAAATTTTTAAAATACCGACAATAGGATTCGAACCTATAACTTTTGTATTACGAATACACTGCTTTTCCAAATTTTAAGCTATATCGGCAAAATTTAATTTAATATGTTTTATTATTTAATTTAAATAATTTACTAGCTTTAATTGCCTGTAATTTAGCTAAAGTTTTAGCTAACTCTAATGACAATTTTATTTGTTGATTTATATTAGTATGTTTTTTTAATAAAGATTCTATCTTAATTTTATTTTTAATAATTTCTTTTTCATTTAAATTATTAATATTATTAATTATCGAATCAGTAAGAATTGATACATTATTTGATTGTACTTCTAGTATACTCTCAGATAAATATATACATTTATTATTAAATTTATTACCACTAATACAAATTATTCCAGGTTTAGTTATTGTGATTAATGGAGCATGTCTAGCTAAAATAGTAAGTTCTCCATCAATACTATTAATTATAACCTTATATACCATATCAGAAAATATTATATTTTCTATACTAACAATAGTAAGTTGAAAACTAGTATACATAAAATTATTATGTGTCTTAAATATTTTTTATATCTGAAATACTACCAATCATATAAAATAATTGTTCTGGTATATGATCATATTTACCACTAATAATATTTTTTAGATCATTTATAGTGTTTTTAATTGATACATACTTTCCAGTCATTCCTGTAAAATTTTCAGCTACAAAAAATGGTTGCGATAAAAATCTATTTATCTTTCTTGCTCTAGATACTATTAATTTGTCTTCTTCAGATAACTCATCAATACCAAGAATAGCAATAATATCTTTTAAATCTTGATAACGTTGTAAAATTAATTTTACATTTCTAGCCGTATCATAATGATCTTTACCAATTATATTAGGATCTAATTGACGACTAGTAGAAGATAATGGATCAATTGCTGGATAAATACCTAAAGCAGCAATTTGTCTGCTTAAAACAATTGTAGTATCTAAATGAGTAAAAGTTGTTGCAGGAGAAGGATCTGTTAAGTCATCAGCTGGTATATAAACTGCTTGAATAGACGTAATAGAACCATTTTTTGTGGAAGCAATACGTTCTTGTAATAAACCAATTTCTTCTGCTAATGTAGGTTGATAACCAACAGCTGAAGGTATTCTACCTAGTAAAGCTGACATTTCAGTACCAGCTAAGGTATATCGATAAATATTATCTATAAAAAGTAGCACGTTATGACCATTATCACGAAATTTTTCCGCAATTGTTAATCCAGTAAGAGCTACTCTTAATCTATTACCTGGTGGTTCATTCATTTGTCCATATACTAATGAAACTTTATCAATAACGTTTGATGCTATCATTTCATTATAAAAATCATTTCCCTCTCTTGTACGTTCTCCAACACCAGTAAATACTGAATAACCAGAATGTTCGACTGCAATATTACGAATTAATTCCATCATATTAACAGTTTTTCCTACTCCAGCTCCACCAAATAAACCAACTTTACCACCTTTTGCTAACGGACAAATTAAATCTATTACTTTAATTCCTGTTTCTAATATTTCATACTTATCATTTAATTCTTGAAATGTAGGAGGTAATCTATGAATAGACCAATATTCTTTTGAGTGTATTTCACCTTTCATATCTATTGGTTTTCCTAGAACATTAATTATTCTTCCTAAAGTTTCATATCCTACTGGTACTTCAATAGTGTGTTGTAGATTAACAACATTCATACCTCTATAAAGACCATCAGAGTATCCCATAGCAATACAACGTACTACTCCATCTCCTAGTTGTTGTTGTACTTCCAGAAATAAATCATCACCATTATTTTCTATTTTTAGCATATGATATATTTTTGGTATATATTTTTGATTAAATTCTACATCAATAATAGAACCAATTATTTGAATAATTTTACCATTAACCATATTATGTTTATACCCTTTTTACCTAATTAAATATTACCAGATATAATTTCATTTAACTCTTGTGTAATATTATTTTGTCTAGTTTGATTGTAAATAAATTCAAGTTCTTTAGTTAAATTATCACAATTATTTTTAGCTAATTGCATAGTTACCATACGAGACGCTTGTTCACTTGTTAAATTATTTAATAACCCTAAATATATACTTGATTCAACATAACAATATATCAATTTATCTAAAATATTAATAATATCTGATTCATATATGTAACAATTACCTATTTTTGTTTTATCAGTTCCAATAAATGGAATAATTCTAATTATTTCTGGTACTTGATTTAAAACATTAATAAATTTATTACTTGCTAAATAACAAGCGTCTATTATATTACTATTATATAATGATATTATATTTTTTACTACCTGATTAATTTTTATTATTCTAAATTCTTCAGGTAATAAACTATCATTTAAATTATTTATTTTGGCTAAAATCTTTATATTAAAATTAGAGAAAAAATTTATAGCTTTAGTACCAATTAATATTAATGTAACATCTTTTCCTAATTTAATATGCTTATCAATATTAAGTAATACTTTTCTAAAAAGATTAATATTTAATGTACCAACCAATCCTTTTTCTGTAGAAATAATTAAATAAATAACTTTATTATAATTATAACTACTCATTATTTTTGGTTTATAATCTAAATTACTAGATAATAAATTATTCATAATATTTTTTATATTAATTAAATATTTACTAACAGGTAATATCTTTACTTTAACTTTATTCATTTTAGTAAACGCTATCATATCCATAGCACTAGTAATTTTTTTAGTATTTTTGATACTATTTATCTTATTTTTAATTTCTTTAATATTAAACATGTTAATTTAGTTAAATTATTTGTAATAATTATTTTTAAAGTTACTTATAATATCATGTAATTTATTTTTTATCTTATCATTATATACTAAATTAGTATTAATATGTTCTATAAAATCATAATGATAATTATTAAAATAAGTTAATAACTTATGTTCAAAATTAGATATATTTTTTACTAAAATATCATCCAAGTATTTGTATTCTACTAAAAATAATATAATAGCTTGCTGAGCTATAGAATACGGATTATTTTGTGATTGTTTTAATAATTCAGTAATGTTTTGTCCTTCTTTTATTTGTGATCGAGTACTACTATCTAAATCTGAAGAAAATTGAGAAAATGCTACAAGTTCACGATATTGTGCTAGTTTATTTCTTATTCCTTTTGATAAAAATTTTATTATGTTAGTTTGAGCAGCACCACCAACTCTAGAAACAGAAATTCCTGGATTTATAGCAGGTCTAATTCCAGCATTAAATAAATTAGATTCTAAAAATATTTGCCCATCAGTAATAGAAATTAAATTAGTTGGAATAAATGATGATACATCACCTACCTGAGTTTCAATAATTGGCAATGCAGTAAGAGAACCTGTTTTATTTTTAATTTTACCATTAGTAAATGTTTCTACATAATTAATATTTACGCGTGCGGATCTTTCTAGTAAACGGGCATGTAAATAAAATATATCTCCAGGATAAGCTTCACGACCAGGTGGTCTCCTTAATAATAAGGAAATTTGACGATAAGCAATAGCTTGTTTTGATAAATCATCATATACAATTAATGCATTTTCACCAATATTACGAAAATACTCACCCATAGTACAACCAGCATACGGAGCTAAATACTGTAATATTGCTGGTTCTGATGCATTAGCAACTACCACAATAGTATTATCTAATACATGATACTTTTTTAATATATTAACTATATTTACTATAGTAGAAGCTTTTTGACCAATAGCTACATATATACATTTAATACCACTATTTTTTTGATTAATAATAGTATCAATAGCTAAAGTTGTCTTACCAGTTTGTCTATCACCAATAATTAATTCTCTTTGTCCCTGACCAATAGGAATCATAGCATCAATAGCCTTATATCCAGTAAGCATTGGTTCACTTACAGATACACGATCAATTACTCCAGGAGCAGGAGATTCTACATTACTAAGATATTCATATTCCAATTTACCAGCATTATCTATTGGTACACCTAATGCATTAATAACTCTACCTAATAATTTTCTACCTACAGGTACTTGTATAACTTTACCTGTTGTTTTGACTTTCATACCTTCTGAAATATCTAAGTAAGAACCCATTACAACAGCACTAACAAATTCTCTTTCTAAATTTAATACAATAGCAGAACTACCATTGGATAGAATAACTACTTCATTTAACATTACGTGATCAAGACCATAAATACGAATAATACCGTCAGCAACATATATAATAATTCCTTCATCATATGTATTTATATTTAAATTAAATTGATCAATACGTTGTCTTATCAGTGTACTGATTTCTATGCTATTAAAATGCATTTTTTAATCCTTAATTTTTTAAAAAATTTTTTAATTGATTTAAATGATTTAATATACTACCATCAAAAATAGTATTATTAATACGTAAAATAATTCCCCCAATAATACTAGAATCAGTAATATTATTTAACTTAATTTTATATGTTTTATCAGATAATATAGATAATATCTTATTACTAAGATTGCTTTTTTGTTGTATACTAAGTTTTTTGGTAGAAATAACATTAACAATAATTGATTTTAAATTTTTATTTTTTAAATATTTAAAATAAAATAATATGCTAGGTAAAATATCAAATCGTTTATTTTTAGATATTAAAAGTAGGAATGATTTACTCTGTGAATTAAGTATATTAGTACATACACTTATTATGATATCAATTATCTGATTATATAAAATCGGATGAATAATTAGTTTATATATTGAATTAGTATTAACTAATTTTACCAAAAATTCTAATATATTTTGCCAATAAGATATCATATTATTTTCTATTGCTATATCAATAATTACTTGTGCATATTTTTTAGCTACTAGACAATGATATTGATTTTTACTTTTCATATATTTATAATTTTATTTTATTTATTATTTCATTAATTATTACATCATCAATTTTACAATCATTAATGTAATGACTGATTACTTTTTTTGTGCTAGTTAATATTAGAGAATTAATTTGTTCATAGAGTAATTGTCTTACTTGATTATAATTATTGTTAATTTTAATATCTGCTTGTGAGATAATATATTTATATTCTTTATCAGCTAGTATTTTAGCATCATGAATAATTTTTTCTTCATGTTTATGAGCTAATTTAATAATGTTTTCAGCTTCTAACCTAGCATTTAATATAGTATCTGCTGCTATTTGTTTTGATTTGGCAACTTCTAACTTAGCTTGTTTAGCAAAATCTAAACCATCATTAATTTCTTTTTGTCTAGTTTCAATAATATTTATTAACGGTGGCCATATGTATTTCATACAAAATATGACAAAAATAACAAATGCCACAGTCTGTCCTATTATAGTAGCATTAATATTCAAGATTATTACTCCTTTAAAATAATAATATAAAATAGTATTATATTACAGTAAACATAATATATAAACTTAACCCAACAGTAATCATAGGTATAGCATCAATTAATCCCATTACAATAAAAAATTGTGTTCTTAATATAGGAACTAAATCCGGTTGACGAGCAGCACTTTCTATAAATTTTCCACCTAATATTCCTATACCAACAGCAGCACCAATTGCTGCTAATCCAATCATAACAGCTACTGCTATATACATTAACTCTATACTATGCATAATAACTCTCCTTTTTTATTTTAATATAGAAATTTATTCTTTTAATGCTGTACTAATATACACTATGGTCAAAATCATAAAAATAAAAGATTGTAAAACAATTATTAAAATGTGAAAAATAGCCCAAGGCACACTGATAATCCATTGAAACCACCATGGTACTAAACTAGTAATTAACATAAAAATTAGTTCACTAGCATACATATTACCAAATAATCTTAAACTTAATGATATTGGTTTAGATAACAAATTAATTAATTCTAAAATTATATTTATTGGAAATAATATAATATTATTAAATGGATGGGTAATTAGTTCTTTTAAAAAACCTAGTAATCCCTTATTTTTAATATAATAATATAACACAATAAAAAAAATACTAATTGCCATAGATGTAGTAATATTAATATCAGATGATGGTAATATACGTAATAATGGTATATTAAATAATTTATTAAAAATATAAGGTAATATATCTATAGGAATAATGTCCATTGTATTCATTAAAGTAATCCATACAAATAACGTTAAAGATAATGAATAAATAAATGTATCATGTTTATTAGAAATATCTTTAACATTTTTTTGAATAAATAATACTATTAATTCTACTAAAATTTGTAATTTATTTGGTTTACAATTATTAATATGAGATTTAATAATATATCTAAACATTATTATAAAAGTTAAACCTAACAAAAAAGAAAACATTAATGAATCAATATTTATAACCCAAAAAGAACTAATAGGATTATTGTTATCAACAAAACTAAAATTTTTTAAATTAAATTGCAAATTACATAAATGATGATGTATATAATCATAAAAATAGTTATTGTTATCATACGACATATTAGTTACCCACTTTATCTTTATATAAAATATAAAAAATATAAATTATATTAAACTAATATTTTAATATTAATAAATATCTTAAATAATAAACATTATTTATTATATAATAAACTAATATACAAAAGTATTATATATTTATATTTTTTTTAATTTTCTTAACCAAACTATTAGTATAGTAATTGCTGTATGGGTAACTCCAGAAATTAATAATGCTTCTCTAATAGATTTAGGTTTGTAAAAACTTAATTTATTAATTACTTCAGTAGATAATCCATGTATATGACTAAAATTAATATCTTTTGGTATTAATATATTGTTATATTTAGTTTGTTGATTTATTAATAATTTTTGTTTGTTAATATAACCTTGATATTTAACTTGTATTTCTATTTGTTTAATAATTTCTTTGTCTAATAACATAGATTTAAAAAACTTTAACTTTAATAATTTATCACAATTAATTTCAGATCTACGTAAAATTTCTTCTACATTTATAGGATTAGATATTGGTTGTAATAATATTTTATTAAAATCTTTTGCTAAAAAACTATTAGGAACTATATTTATATTACGTAATTTTTGACGAGTAATTTCTATATTTTCTATTTTATTACAAAATTGTTGCCATCGTTCATTTGTTACTATACCTAATTTTCTTCCTATTTCTGTTAGACGAATATCAGCATTATCTTCTCTTAAAGAAAGACGATACTCAGCTCTAGCTGTTAACATACGATATGGCTCTGTAGTACCAAGAAAACATAAATCACTTAATAATACACCAATATATGCTTGATGTCTTTCTGGAAACCAACCACTTAAATCTTTAGTAAATCTAGCAGCATTTAATCCAGCAATTAAACCTTGTGCAGCAGCTTCTTCATAACCAGTAGTACCATTAATTTGTCCAGCTATAAACAAACCGGAAATAAATTTACTCTCTAATGTAAATTTTAAATTTCTAGAATCAAAAAAATCATACTCAACAGCATATCCAGGTCTAATAATATTAGCATTTTCTAACCCACTAATAGAACGAATTAATTGAATTTGTATATTAATTGGTAAACTAGTAGATATACCATTAGGATATATTTCTCTACTATTTAATCCTTCTGGTTCTAAAAATATATGATGTATATCTTTATCTTTAAATCTTACTATTTTATCTTCAATAGATGGACAATATCTAGGACCAATACCATTAATGTTACCATTATAAATAGGACTATGATGTAAATTATTTAAGATAATATTTTTAGTATTTATATTAGTATAAGTACAGTAACATGGTAATTGTTTAGGATGTTGTTTAACATTACCAATATAAGAAAATACAGGTAATGGATCATCACTATATTGTGCAGTTAAATTATTAAAATTTATACTATCTAATGTAATTCTAGGAGGGGTACCAGTTTTTAATCTGCCAGCATAAGGTAATATATTACGTAAATACTGTGCAAAACTATTATCTATTTGTTCATTATATCGACCTGCATTATAATTATAATCTCCAATATGAATTACACCATTTAAAAAAGTACCAAGTGCTAATATTACTGTTTTACCATAGATATTATCTAAGTTGGTACATACACCAATAATATTATTATTTTTAATAATTAATTTTTTTACAGTTTGTTGTGATATAACTAGATAGTTTTGTTTTTTTAATGTATTAATTACTACCTTCTTATATAAATTACGATCTACTTGAGCTCTGGTAGCTTGAACAGCAGGTCCCTTACTACGATTTAGAATTCTAAATTGAATACCAGACAAATCTGCAGCTCTAGCCATAATTCCATCTAAAGCATCTATTTCTTTTACTAAATGACTCTTTCCTACTCCACCTATTGATGGATTACATGATAGAGATCCTATTTTATTTATATTATTAGTTAATAAAATTGTTTTACATAATAAACGCGATGCAACCAACGCAGCTTCTATCCCTGCGTTACCCCCACCAACTACAATTACATCAAATTTTAAGTATTTCATTTTTAAATAAAAATATTAGTTATATCTAAATATAATATATATAATAAATTAATAATAACATTAGTTACTAGATATAGTAAAAATATTATTATAATACAATTAATTTATATTAAACTAGTGATTAAATAATATAAATTATAATTAATTTTTAAATTAAAATATAAAATGAATAATAGCAAATCAATTTTGTATATAGTACCAACACCAATAGGTAATTTACTAGATATAACTAATAGAGCTATTTATACATTAAATAATGTTGATTATATTATTACTGAAAATATTAAACATACATGTTTTTTATTAAATCATTTTTCTATTAAAAAACGTCATTTATATTTATTAAATCAATATAACGAATATAAACAAATTAACTATTTACTTACCGTATTAAAAAAAAATAAAACTATGGCACTTGTATCTAATGCAGGTACTCCATTAATTAGTGATCCAGGATATAAATTAGTGCACGAATGTAAAAAACTAAATATAAATGTTGTTCCATTACCTGGACCATGTGCAGCTATTACCGCATTATCAGCATCTGGATTACCAACAAATAAATTTTGTTATGAAGGTTTTTTATCGTCAAAACGAAAAAAAAGAATAAAACAATTAAAATTACTATTATATGAACCACGTACTATTATAATGTATGAATCTACTCATAGGATAATAGAATTATTAGAAGACATAATACAAGTTTTTAATGATAATCGTTATATAGTATTAGCAAAAGAATTAACTAAAATATGGGAAAATATTTATGGAGCTCCTGTAAATAAATTAATTCACTATATAAAAAATAATAATCTAAATATAAAAGGAGAAATAACCTTAATTATTCAAGGATATTCAGGACCAAAAAATATAAATTATATAAAAGCTTTAGAAATTTTTATAAAACTTAAAAAAATATTACCTTTAAATATATCATTATCTATAGTTAAATCAATATTTAAAATAAAAAGAAATACTTTATATAAAAATTTTATTAATCTTAATAAAAAATAAATAATTATGTTAAAATGAAATAATATTGAGTTAGTTAGACAGTCGCTATTTATATTAAAATAGAGGAAAGTCCGGACTCTTAGGGTGGAATGCCAGATAACATCTGGAAGATGAGAATCTTGAATAGTGCAACAGAAAATATACCGCTTTTTATAAGTAAAAAGTAAGGGTGAAATGGTGTTGGTAAGAGCACACCGTATAATTGGTAACAATTATAGCAATGCAAACTCCATTTAGAGCAAGGTCAAATTAGGCATAAGATATTACCCATATCACGCCAAGGTAGACCGCTTATGAATTATAATGTGAATTATAATCTAGATTAATGACTGTCCATGACAGAATCCGGCTTATGACTAACTCAATTTATTCCTTTTTTAAGATTAATAAAACTATAATAACTAAACTAATAATAAAAATTATTATTGGTATTATAGCTATCAATAAAGTAATTAAGTACTTTAATGATATATTTATTATTAAAGTATTTAATAAATAACCAATAAATATTAATATTGATACCCAACAAAAAGCACTAAAAAAGTTAAATAATTGAAATAATTTATTATGTTGTATATTAGATAACCCTATTATCATTGGTAATATAGTACGAATAAATACTATAAATCTACCTATTAATAATGCTAATAAACCATATTTATCAAGTATTTTATAAGCTTTTTTTTGATACTTCTCTGGTACAAATAAAAATCTATAACTTATTAATTTTTTATTTTTTAGCCATTTACCCTGTAAAAAACTAATCCAACTACCTAACCAAGCAGCTATAGTTAATAATATTAATACTAAAAATAAATTTATTATATTATTATAAGCTAACGTACCAGTTAACAATAATAAACTATCTCCTGGTAAAAAAGTAGTTATCAATATACCATTTTCCAAAAAAATAATAATAAAAAATATTAAGTAAATAATCCAATGATATTTATAATAAAATATAATGTATGAATATTTATGTAATACATAATAAATAAAATTTTTAATCATATAGTTTAATAACTAGATATTACATTAATTACACTAAATATATCATATTTTATTTATAATAATACTGATTATTATGCTAATAATTAAAATAAATAGTATCGTCATTAAAGAAAATAAAGCTGACATATAAATATATTTCATTAATAAAATTTTTATACCAATAAAAATTAAAGTCATACTTAAACCATAATTTATATATAAAAAATATTTAGATATATATTCTAAAAAAAAATAAGTATTTCTCATACCTAACATAGCAAAAATATTAGATGTTAAAATAATTAATAAATCATTAGTTATAGAAAAAATTACTGGGATACTATCACAAGTGAAAATAATATCACTTATTTCTATTGTAAGAAATACTATTAGTAATGGTGTTGCAAAAATAATACCTTGTTTTTTTATAAAAAATTTTTTTCCATATAATTTATTAGTTATACGTAAGTTTTTATACAACCAATTCATTATATTATAATTAGTAATAGTTTGGTTATTTTTAGGAACTAACATTTTTATTCCAGTAAATAAAATAAGTAATCCAAATAAATATAATATAAATTGATAATAATTAACTATCCACTGATTTACTATTATAATTAATACGCGTATTAAAACTGCACTAAATGCTCCTACACTTAGTAGATAACGTTGTAAAAAATTAGGAATATTAAAATTTTTAAAAATAGTAAACCAAAAAAATAAATTATCTATAGATAATAATTTTTCTAGCAAATAACTTACTAAAAACATTATAGCTTTTTTATTAGCTATGATTAATCCATGTGTATAAAAAAAATATATCCACAATATTATATTAAATAGCAAAGCAGATGCTATCCAAAATAACAACCAAAATAAAAGTTTGGATAATGAATTCTTTTGATTTTTATTATTTAAAATTAGACATGTTTTACACATTAATATCTTAGTATTCTGTATTTAAAGAAAATAAATTTATAATTTATACTGAAAACTTTAATTATATATATAAATATAATAATTTACTTATACTGAATAATAAAAATAATAAATTTTCTATTAATATACTAGCCCCTGCTGGATTTGAACCAGCGACCTAGCGATTATGAGTCGCTTGCTCTAACCAATCTAAGCTAAGGGGCCATAATAAGGTTTAAGTATAAAACATTTTTTATAATTATTAAATTTTTATTAGTCATCAAGGAAACTTTTTAGTATTTCTGATCTACTAGGATGTCTCAGTTTACGTAATGCCTTAGCTTCAATCTGTCTAATTCTTTCTCTTGTTACATCAAACTGTTTGCCAACTTCTTCTAAAGTATGATCAGTGTTCATATCAATACCAAATCTCATTCGTAGTACTTTGGCTTCTCTATCTGTTAAACTTGATAGTACATGATTTGTTGCTATACGTAAACTTTCAGTAGTAGCTGAATCAATTGGTAATTCTAAAGATGTATCCTCAATAAAATCACCTAAATGAGAATCTTCTTCGTCACCTATAGGTGTTTCCATAGAAATTGGTTCTTTTGCAATTTTTAATACTTTACGAATTTTATCTTCTGACATAAACATACGTTTAGATAGTTCTTCTGGAGTTGGTTCTCTACCTATTTCTTGTAACATTTGTCTAGATATACGATTTAATTTATTAATTGTTTCTATCATATGAACTGGAATACGTATAGTTCTAGCTTGATCAGCAATAGATCTAGTAATGGCTTGTCTGATCCACCAAGTGGCATAGGTAGAAAATTTATAACCTCTACGATACTCGAATTTATCAACTGCCTTCATTAATCCAATATTACCTTCTTGTATTAAATCCAAAAATTGTAATCCTCTATTAGTATATTTTTTAGCGATTGATATAACTAATCTTAAATTAGCTTCTATCATTTCTTGTTTAGCTCTACGAGCTTTCGCTTCACCTATTAATATTCTTCTATTAATATCTTTTATTTGTTTAATAGTTAAACCTGTCTCTTCTTCAATACTATTTAATTTATTTATACTATTATATATTTCCTTATCAACTTTATGTAACTTTTTTACCCATGGTTTATTCATAGATAAAACACTATTAAACCAACTATTATTAAATTCTACATTAGAAAATAAATGACTAAATATTTTTTTCGGTATTTTACTTACTTTAACAAATAACTTAATAATCAATTGTTCTTGCATATTAATTTTATCAATAATAGAACGCATATTATTAACTAAATAATCAAATTGTTTTGGTACTAATCTGAATTGCTTAAATATATCTGATAAATTCATTATTTCTTTAATTGAGTTAACATGATTACGTCCAAAATGTTTAATAACATTTTTAGTAATTTTATACTGATTTTTTAACATTACAAATTTCTTATGAGCTAGTACTGGATCTATAATACTATCATCTACATTATCTTGAATATAGTTATACTCATCTTCAATAACAATATTTTTTGATATAAGATCATTATCAACTAATTTTGTTGGTATTTGTTTATCAACACAATTAAAATCTATAAAACCAGTAATTAAATCAGATAATCTAACCTCTCCTGCTTTTACTTTATCATACTGCTCTAATAAATATGTAATTGCTTCTGGATATTCTGCTACTGTAGATTGTACTTGATGAATACCATCTTCAATTCTTTTAGCAATATCAATTTCACCTTCTCTAGTTAATAATCCTACAGTACCCATTTCTCTCATATACATACGCATTGGATCGTTAGTTTGACCAATTATATCTGATTCATGATTATTAATTTGATTACTATTATCTATATTACAGGATTCTATTTGTGTTAATAAATTATCACTTGTTGATGGTTCTTCTATTATTTGAATACCCATATCATTTATCATTTGCATAATATCTGTAATTAATTCTGAATTAATTATGTTTTCAGGTAAATAATCATTAATATCGGTAAAGGTTAAATATCCTTGTTCTTTACCACGTATAACTAATTGTTTAAATTGTAAGTGTTCCATAAAATTAAATCCATAATATTTAAACACAAATTTAATTAATTAATTATCAATTATTATAAATTATTTTTATGATACAAATAATTTTTACTAAAATAAAGATAATTATGATAGTATTATTATTTATGTTTTGCTAATTTTAAATTTAAAGACCATAACTCTAATCTTTCTTTATAATTTAGTTTACTTAATCTATCACGATTAATAAGATTATTATATTTCTGTTCTATTATAGAATAATGTAGTTTATCTAGCATTTCTATAAATGTATCTTCAATCAAATTATGTTTAATCATATGATTCCATACAGATAGTTTTTCTAATTTTTCAAAAACATCACTATGTCTATAGTATTCTAATAATTGATTAGTAGATAAATTAGATTTAGCATTACATGTATTAACTAACATAACAAACAAAATTATGTCAGAAGAACTAGTGTTACTTAATTCATCTAAATTCTTAACTAGAACGGACAATTTTGGTTTTTGTACTAATAAACTTGTTAAGATATTAATATAGTTATATTTTATTATATCTACTTTTAATAAAGTATTATCTTTATATTTTTTATAGTTAAATAATAATTTTTTTAAATAATTAAAATCCATAATACCAATTTTTTTACCTAGTTCATATATTAAAGAAATACGTATTACTTCACCAGGTATTTTATTTATTAATAATAAAGCTGAATAAATTAGTTTAATACGTGAATTTATATTATTTAGATCAAATTTAAATGATAAAACACGAAATAAAACTTCTAATAATGAATATGCTTGTTTAATTAATAATTTGAATTTGTTAGTACCTATTTTTCTAATTAGTGTATCTGGATCAGTACCTTTAGGTAAAAAAATAAAACTTATTTGTCTATTATTTGTTAAATAAGGTAGACTAGATTTTAGTGACTTCCACATAGCATAATATCCAACTTTATCTCCATCATAACAATATATTATATGATTAGTATGATTATAAAGTATTTTAATTTGATTATTACTTATTGATGTTCCTAATATAGATACTACATTTTCAATATTAAATTGTCTTAAAGTAATAACATCTATAAATCCTTCAACTATAATTAGTTTATTTAGCTTATATATACTTTTTTTTGCTTCATACAAACCATATATGTTATCTTTTTTATGAAAAATAATATTATCGTTGGAATTAATATACTTTGGATAAATATTATTATTAATAACTCTTCCTCCAAAAGCAATTACTTGGCCATTTATATTTTTAATTGGAAAAATAATTCTATTGTAAAATTTATTATATAATTGTCCATATTTATTAATATTTAAAATACCTAGTTTAATTAATATAGATCTATCTTCTGCATTAAAATTAAAATATTTATTAATTTCATGCCAATTAAATGGAGAAAATCCTATTTCAAAATATGAAATAACATAATTATTTAATCCTCTAGATTTTAAAAAATTTATTGCATTTTTTGATATTTTATCACTTACTATTTTATGATAGTAACTATTAATTTTATTTATTATCTCATATAATTTAATTCTCTTTTCTATTCTAGAAAATTTATTTTTATTATAATTTTCATATGGTATTTTTAAATTACATAAACTAGATAATTCTTCAATAGAACTAACAAAATCTAATTTATCATAATTCATTAAAAAATTTATAACATTTCCTCTAGCATTACAACCAAAGCAATAATAAAGTTGCTTTTCCTCATTTACTAAAAATGATGGATTATTTTCTATATGAAATGGACAAAGAGAAAAAAAATTCTTTCCCTTCTTCTTTAAATTTACTCTTGTACTTATTACGTCAATTATATTAATTTGTGATAACAATTCATTTATAAAGAAGTTAGGTATATATTTATTCATTTAAAATAAACATTTTATAAAAAAATTAAAAAAGTTAATACTTACTAATTTTATTAAATTTAGGGTTCTCTCTTAATAATTTTTTTATATGTCTTTTTATTGCAGCTGCTTTTGCTCTTTTACGTTCAGATGTTGGTTTTTCATAAAATTCACGTCTACGTACTTCTGCCAAAATACCAGCTTTTTCACAAGATCTTTTAAATCTTCTTAATGCAATATCAAATGGTTCATTATCACGAACTTTAATTACAGGCATAATATTATCCCCAATATCAAAAATATTTTATATAAAACTTTCAATAACACTAGAAATATGAAATATATTAATATAAAATAACTTAAGTTAACAATAATTAAATAATAAATTGTGTTGTTTATTTACAGTAAGATATATGCGTATTTTAGGTATTGAGACATCTTGCGATGAAACTGGTATAGCTATTTACGATAGTGAATTAGGTGTATTAACAAATAATGTATATAGTCAAATTGATACTCATAGTAAATATGGTGGGGTAGTTCCAGAATTAGCAGCGCGTAGTCATAATGAAAATATTATATCTTTAATAAAAGATGCTTTACTAAAAACACATTCTTCTAAAAATAACATTAATGGGATAGCATATACAGCTGGACCAGGATTAGTTGGTTCATTGTTAGTTGGAGCATCGATAGCTAAGTCACTATCTTATGCTTGGAATATTCCTGTCATTACAATAAATCATATGGAAGGTCACTTATTATCTCCAATGTTAAATAATAATAAACTATCTTTTCCATTTTTAGCATTATTAATTTCTGGGAAACATACTCAATTAATTAGAGCTAATGATATTGGTAACTATAATTTATTAGGTGAATCATTAGATGATGCTGTTGGCGAAGTATTTGATAAGATTGCAGTAGCTTTAGGATTAAAATATCCAGGTGGTTTATCATTATCAATGTTAGCTAATTATGGTTTTTCTAATAAATATATTTTTCCTAAACCATTAATTAATAAACCCAACTTAATGTTTAGCTTTTCTGGCTTGAAAACATCAGTAATTAATACAATCTATAGTTTGTCTAATATTAATTATCAAGATAAAGCTAATATAGCTAGATCTTTTGAAGACACAATAGTGGAAATATTAGTAAATAAATGTGCTAAAGCAATACATTTAAGTAAACTAAAAAAATTAGTAGTAGCTGGTGGTGTAAGTGCAAATAGTAAGTTAAGATTTCATTTACATAGTATGATGAATAGGAAACAAGGAATATTATTTTGTCCTAACAAAGAATTATGTACGGATAACGGTTTAATGATAGCTTATGCTGGATTATTACATTTAAAAAATGGCAAATATAATAATTTAGAAACATCAATAAATCCTAATTGGCAGATATGCTCTATTAATCATAATTAAATTCATGGATATAATTTTTATAGAAAAATTAATAATAATAACTAAAATTGGTGTATATAATTGGGAAAAATTTAGTTTACAAAAATTAATTATTGATTTAGAGATTAGTTATAATGGATCTTTAATAAGATATGATAAATACAATAAATGTTTTATAGATTATAAAATTATTAGTGAAGAAGTAATGTTAATAACAAATAATAAACATTTTTATTTAGTAGAGCAATTAGCAGAGTATATTGTACAACATTTAATAAAAAAATTTAATAATATATCTTGTATAAAGATTAAAATTAGTAAACCAAATGCTATACCTAATGCATCAAATGTCAGTGTAATAATAAAAAGATATAATAAAAATAATTAGTTTTAGTTATGGAAATAAACTATTTATTTTTTGAGATAAATTATAAAGAATATATTAGAATAATTATTTTAAGTATTGTTGAAGGTATAACTGAATTTTTACCAGTATCCTCTACTGGTCATATGATACTAGTTAGTAATTTATTAAATTTCAATAATAATAGAACAAAAATGTTTGATATTATAATACAGTTTAGTTCTGTTATTGTTGTAATATTTTTTTTTAAAACTACATTACTAAAAATAATTAAACAGATTATTAATAGATCTAATGATAAAAATATTAATTTTTTTACTGGTCATATTATAATATGTTTAATTCCTATTGGAATTTTAGGTCTATTTTTTCATAAAAAATTAGAGCAATTAAGTAATATTAATAATATTATTTTATCATTATTATGGGGTAGTATTGCTTTAACTATTAGTGAATTTTTAAAATCCAATAAATTAAAAAAACGTATTAATTATTTTCAGGCTTTTATTATTGGTTGTATTCAATGTTTATCATTATTTCCTGGATTTTCAAGATTAGGAACTACTATTTTTAGTGGTTCATTACTAAAAATTAATCGTTGTGTAATTATAGAATTTTCTTTTATAATGTCTATACCACTAATGTGTAGTACATCAATATTATCTATTATAGATAATATTGAATCACTAAAATTATCAGATATTCCAATATTAATAACTGGTATATTAACTACATCTATAATTTTAATGACAATTGGTAAAAAATGTTTATTATTTATTAAATATAAATCATTAAAATTAATTATAATATATAGACTTATATTAATGACAATAATCTATTTTTATTTTAAATAATTAATTAGTTCTATAAATTAATTTTCCACTTATTTAATAATAATAAGCGTCTTTTTTTTAATTCGTAACTAATACTTCTCCCTGTAAATCCATCTTTTATTACTACATTAGCTTTTAAATTTTTTACTATATGATAAGCATCAAGTATTAAATCATACATATTCCACATATAATTTTTAAATTTTATACAAACACTATAATTAGCTTTACTAACTAGTATAATTTGATTAATTCTATCTGTACAATCTTTAATACCCATACGATTAAACATATTTAATATATCATTGATATTTAGATTATTAATATTTATTAGTGTACTATAACAGTCGTTAATAATTTTAAGTAAATTAAATAGTTTATTAGGTAATTTTAATCTTTTATGCATAAGATAAATTATATTTGTCTCTTTACTTTTAGTTAGTGAATTATTTAATAACGGTAAATTAAAACATAAAGTAACAAAGCGTATATCAATATTATTCGATATTTTTACACTATTAGATAAAGCTGATAATGCATAATCACCAGCATTTATAAAATTTTTACATTTTAAAAAAATTTTTTTACTGAATAAGTTATATATTTCTGGAAATATAATATCTAGTACCTTGCATTTTTTTAAAACAATAAAAAATATATGTGGATTTTTAGTTGATAAAGCTAATACAGTTTCTTTCCAAATTCTTTCTGGAGATAACATAAATAATTCTCTTTTCATTTGTTTCATAATATTTAACGTTTCTGGAGCAATAGTAAAATTTAAATGGGCAAATCTAGCAGCAAAACGAGCTACTCGTAATACTCTAAGTGGATCATCTTTAAATGATTCAGATACATGTCTAAGTATACGTAATTTAATATCTTTCCTTCCATTATATGGATCAATAATATTACCATTTTTATCTATTGCCATCGCGTTAATTGTTAAGTCACGTCTAAATAAATCTTCTTCAACAGTAATTAGTGGAGAAGTATAAAAATTAAAACCCTTATGTCCAAAACCAGTTTTTTTTTCTTTACGTGCTAATGCATATTCTTCCTTACTATTTGGATGTATAAAAACAGGAAAATCTTTACCTACTTGATAGTACCCTTTAGATAATAAATATTGAGGTGTTGCACCAATAATTAGCCAATCTCTTTCTTTTACTGGTATGTTTAATAACATATCTCTTACTGCACCACCAACTAAATATTTTTTTGATTTTATAATCATAAATAATAAATTTTAATATATAATATTAATAGTAATTACTTATAACTTATAGTAAATTAAACACTATAACAATTAAATTTATAAATATAATAGGATATATAAAAATTTTTATGTTAAAACAAATTGTATCAAATTTTAATAATATTAGTATATTAGTTATTGGTGATATTATCTTAGATAGATATTATTATGGAATAAATATTGGTAACGCATCAGAATCACCAACACCAATTATCAAAATAAATAATATTCAAGAAAAACCAGGTGGTGCCGCAAATGTTGCAATTAATATATCTAATTTAAAGGGTAATGTAAATATTATTAGTTTATCTGGTTATGATTATGCTACAAAATATATTAGAAATAAACTAGTTAATAGTAATATTAAATGCAATTTAATTAAGGTAAAAAATTACAATACCACCATAAAATCTAGAATTATATCAGATAATAATCAAATAATAAGACTAGATTTAGAAAATAAAAATAATTATTTTCAATCACCAATAATGATTAAAAAAATTAAATCAATTTTACCTCATGTAAATATGTTGGTATTATCAGATTATAATAAAGGTACATTATCATCAGTTCAAGAAATAATAAGGTTAGCGCGTAATCTTAACATTCCTATTATAGTTGATCCAAAAGGTAATAATTATGATAAATATAAAGGTGCTAATATATTAACACCAAATATTTATGAATTTCAAAAAGCTATTGGTACTATTTGTTATAGTAATGATGATATTGTATTTTATGGACTAAATGTTATTAAAAAATATGATTTGTCAGCTTTATTAATAACTCGTGATAAACATGGAGTTAGTTTAATACAACCAAATAACAATCCATTACACATTTTAGCAACACAAAATAAGAATATATATAATGTAGTTGGAGCAGGTGATGTAATTATTAGCATTCTAGCTCTTTTATTATCTAGTAATGTTAATATTAAAGATTCATGTATATTATCTAATAAAGCTGCTGGTTTATTAGTTAGTAAAAATAATTATTTTAATATAGAATTAGAAGATTTTATTAGTCTAATTTAAATTAAGAATTAATATTTATATCTATTATGTAAATAAATACTATAAATTTTATACTATTATAGTATTATAATTATTTATGATTATAATTAATTTTATTATAAAAATATCTTATGAATTATATACTTAATAATTATTTTGGTAAACCAACACAACGTGTGATAAATGCTATTAGTTCCTTTAAAAGAGGTAATGGTGTATTAGTTATCGATGATGAAGATCGTGAAAATGAGGGTGATATTATATTTTCTGCAGAAAATATAACTGTAGAACAAATGGCTTTTACTATACGTTATGGTAGTGGAATAGTATGTTTATGTTTAACAGAAGAAAGAAGAAAACAACTAGATTTAAATATGATGGTAAAAAATAATAATAGTCGTTATCAGACTGCATTTACAGTTACAATAGAAGCAGCTCATGGAGTAACCACCGGTGTTTCTGCAGCAGATAGAGTTACTACAATTAAAACTGCTATTAAAGATGATGCCAAACCATCTGATTTAAATAGACCTGGTCACGTATTCCCTTTATTGGCAAAAAATGGTGGAGTATTAACTAGACGTGGACATACTGAAGCTACTATAGACTTAACTATTTTAGCTGGATTAAAACCATTTGGAGTATTGTGTGAAATTATTAATGAAGATGGTACTATGGCCCGTACTCCAGATATTATAAATTTTGCTAATAAATTTAATATACCAGTAATAACAATTAATGATTTAGTTGATTATCGTAAAAATAATACATAAAAATTTTATGATTGCTTTATTAAGAATTGTAATAATTTTACCTTATTTTATTTTTATATGTATTTACGGTATTTTTTATTGTTTAGTTAAATTTAAAAATAAAAATAATGTTATGGTAATTAGTAAATTATTTAATAAGATATCAATTTTATTAGGTATAAAAATAAGAATATATCAATATAATAGATTAATTAATAATGATAATTGTATATATATTGCTAATCATCAGAATATTTATGATATATTTATTACTTCATGCATTATACAAAATAATACTATAACTATAGGAAAAAAAGAGATAATTTTTATTCCATTATTTGGAATATTATATTGGTTAAGTGGTAATATTTTTATTAATAGAAATATTAATTATCGTAGTTTTAATAATTTAAATAATATTATAAATAGTATAAAAAAACGTAACGTTTCAGTATTAATTTTTCCTGAAGGCACACGTAGTAATAGTAAAAAATTGTTACCATTTAAAACTGGTGCTTTTTATATTGCAATGAATAATAATATGTCTATTGTGCCAGTATGTATATCTAATACTAATAATATTAGATTAAATCGTTGGAATAATGGTGTTATTACTATTTATATTTTACCTAAACTAATATTTAATAGTTATAAAAATAAGAATTTAAGAGAAATAGCTAATCAATGTTTTAAACAAATGAAAAATAAATTAACTAGTATAAATAACATTAAAAAATATTAATTTATATTTGTATAATTATATTCGTTATAGGTGTACAAATACATGGTAAAATTTCATCCTTTTGAATAACAATGGTTGGTATTTTTAAATATTTTACTTTTCCTATTAATAATTTTAATTTACATAGGCCACATTGACCTGATTTACATTGATATTGAGTATTAATATTATTTATTTCTAATGTATATAATAAAGAAAAATTTTCCTTACAGGAATATAATAATATATCACTAGAATATAAATATATTTTGCAAACCATTATTAAATTTTTTATAATTTAAAATTACTTAGTTCTTTGTAATTAATTTCAGAATCTATTTGTCCCACTAAATATGAACTAACTTCTGCTTCTTGGGGAGCAATTTGTACATTGTCAGATATTAACCAATTATTAATCCACGGAATTGGATTATAATTAATATCAAATATTGGTTTAAAACCAATAGCTTTCATCCTAATATTAGTAATATATTCAATATACTGACATAGTATCTCTTTATTTAATCCAATTATATTACCCTTACAAAATAAATAATTTACCCATTCTTTTTCTTGTTGTGCTACTAATAAAAATAAATTATTACCTTTTTTTCTACAGTTATAAGCAATATTAGACATTTCTTGATCATCTTCACCAGAATGAATTAAATTTATTATATACTGTGTTCCAGTAACATGTAATGCTTCATCTCGTGCAATAAGTCTAATTATTTTTGCGTTACCTTCCATTAATTTTCTTTCAGCAAATGCAAAGGCACAAGCAAAACTAACATAAAACCTAATTGATTCTAGAGCACAAATACTAATTAAACATAAATATAATTTTTCTTTTAATATTTTTAAATTAATTATTATTTTATTACCATTAATATAATGTATACCAGTACCTAATAAATTATAATAATGAACAAAATTAATTAATTCATCATAATAAAATACAATATTTTTAGATCTTTTTAGGATTTCTTTATTAGATATGATATTATCAAAAACTAACGATGGATCATTAATGATATTTCTAATGATATGTGTATATGATCTAGAGTGAATAGTTTCATAAAATGACCACGTTTCTACCCATGTTTCTAATTCTGGGATTGATATAATCGGTAATAAAGAAACATTAGGACTACGACTTTGTATAGAATCTAATAATGTTTGATATTTTAAATTACTAAGAAAAATATGTTTTTCTTTTTCTGATAAAGTTAAGTAATCTATTCTATCACGAGAAATATCAATTTCTTCAGGTCTCCAAAAAAAAGATAATTGTTTTTCAATTAACTTTTCAAAAAAAATATATTTTTGTTGATCAAATCTAGAGATATTAACAGATTGACCAAAAAACATTGGTTCTATTAATTGATTATTTTTTAATTGAGAAAATGTTGTATATAACATAATTTATTTACCTAATCTATATATTTTTAAATTTTACAAGCACCACTATCACAATCATTATTATTTATGAATGTTTGATTTAAAATATTTATATTATTATCACGTGTATTCTGATAGTATAAAGTTTTTATTCCTAATTTATAAGAAATTAATAGATCTTTTATTAGTTGTTGCATAGGTATTTTACCAGATGAAAATTTACTAGGATCATAATTGGTATTAGTAGAAATTGATTGATCAATAAATTTTTGCATAATACTAACTAATTTTAAATAACCATAATTATTAGGTAAATTCCACAATAATTCATAATAGTTACGTAACTTAATTGCTTCAGGTATAACTTGTTTTAATATACCATCTTTTGATACTTTGATTGTAACAAAACCTCTTGGTGGTTCTATTCCATTAGTAGCATTTGAAATTTGTGAAGAAGTTTCAGATGGCATAATGGCAGACAAAGAAGAATTTCTTAAACCATATTTTTTAATATTCTTACGTAATTCTTCCCAGTTATAATATAATGGTTCATTAACTATATTATCAACATCTTTTTTATAAGTATCTATAGGTAAAATACCATTATAATAATTTGTTTCATTAAACCAAGAACACATACCTTTTTCTTTTGCTAAATCACAGGATGCTTTTAATAAAAAATATTGTATAGCTTCAAATGTACGATGAGTTAATTTGTTAGCACTACCATCAGAATAACGAACACCATTTTTTGCTAAATAATATGCAAAATTAATTACTCCAATACCTAATGATCTTCTATTTATAGTACTAATTTTTGCTGCAGGAATTAGATAATGTTGATAATCTATTAGTTCATCTAACGCACGAACAATTAACACTGATAATTCACTAAAATCATTTAAATCTTGTATTTCTCCTAAATTAAATGCTGATAAAGTACATAATGCTACTTCACCATTATTATCATGTATATCTTCTAATGGTTTAGTTGGTAAAACTATTTCTAAACATAAATTAGATTGTTTAATTGGAGCAATTTTTGGATTAAATGAACTATGACTATTACAATGATCAACATGTTGTATATATATCCTACCAGTAGATGTTCTTTCTTTCATCATTAAAGAAAACAATTCCCTAGCTTTAATATAACCATGACGAATTTTTCTATTTTTTTCATATTCCTCGTATAAATATTTAAATTTTTTTTGATCAGAAAAAAATGCATTATATAAGTCTGGTACATCAGAAGGACTAAATAAAGTTATGTGTTTATCATCAATTAATCTCTGATACATTAATTTATTTAATTGTACACCATAATCTATGTGTCTTACTCTATTAGTTTCAATACCTCTATTATTCTTCAAAACTAATAAGTTTTCTATCTCTAAATGCCAAATAGGATAAAAAATAGTAGCAGCTCCACCCCTTACACCACCTTGTGAACAAGATTTAACTGCTGTTTGAAAATGTTTATAAAATGGTATACAACCAGTATGAAACGTTTCTCCTCCTCTAATAGGACTACCTATAGCTCTTATTCTACCAGCATTTATACCTATACCAGCTCTTTGTGATATATATTTCATAATAATACTAGATGTTGCGTTAATTGAATTAATACTATCATTACATTCAATTAGCACACATGAACTAAATTGTTTTGTTGGTGTGCGTACACCTGACATAATTGGTGTAGGTAAAGAAATTTTAAATGTAGATATTGCATCATAAAATTTTTTTATATAATTCAAACGATTTTTTTTATCGTAATTAGAAAATAAACAAGCAGCTACAAGAATATATAAAAATTGTGCACTTTCATATATTTTACCAGTAACTCTATTTTGTACTAAATATTTGTTTTCTAATTGTTTTATTGCTACATAAGAAAAGTTCATATCACGATAATGATCTATAAAACTATTCATATATTCAAATTCATTGATATCATAATAATCAATAATTTTTTTATCATATTTACCTAGATTAATTAAATTTATAACATGATTATATAATTTAGGTGGATTAAATTTACCGTATGCTTTTTTTCTTAAGTTAAACATTACTAATCTTGCTGCTAAATATTGATAATCAGGATATTTATAAGATATTAAATCAGCAGTTACTTTAATTAAAATTTCATGAATATCAATAGTTTTTATACCATTATAAAGTTGTGTATAAGAATAGTGCTCTATTTTTTTTATAGAAATATTATTTAATCCGACAGATGCTCTATTAATAACTCGTTTAATTTTATTAAAATTAATACGTTCTTTATCACCATTTCGTTTAATTACTAACATAATATAATTAACTATACAAATTATTTAGTTTAATATTTTAAAATTATTAATTACTTAAGTAGATAAGTATTAATATTGACGTATCGTATAAACCATATAATTAACGTTAATATTTTTTGATAAATAAAAATTATTAGTTAATAGATTATATTTTATGCCTATAATTCCTTTTTTATATAAGGTTGTTTTATCTATCCAACTAAGTAATTCAGATGGTTTAATTAATTTATTAAAGCTATGTGTACCCTTAGGTATAAAATTTAATATATTTTCTGCTATTAGAATTGAAAGTAACCAAGACTTAAGATTACGATTTATTGTAGAAAAAAATACTTTTCCTCCAGGTTTCACTAATTGAGCACATTGATTAATTAATTTAATTGGTTGATTTATATGTTCTAATACTTCCATACAAGTAATAATATCATACATATTTTTATAACTATTAGTATGTTCTTCAATAGTTTGTTGAATATAATTTATTTTTAATTTGCTAATATTCATATGTGATTTAGCTATATTAATTAATTTACTACTAATATCTATACCAGTAACATTTGCACCTTCTAATGCCATACTTTCTGATAAAATACCACCACCACATCCAACATCTAATATATTTTTATTATTTAAATCACCTACATTCATTATAATATAATGTAAACGTATAGGATTAATTTTATGTAATAATCTAAAATTACCATTAATATCCCACCAATCATTAATATTATAATCAAATATATTCGTATTGTTATGATTTCTATAATTATTGATCATATAAAATTGTTATACTAATATTTTAAATGTAATTTTTATAAAATTAATATAACATATTATATTTAATTTTTAATATAATATTTATATTAAAGTAAACATTAATTAGTTAATATTAAGATATTAAGGATTACATTTATGTCGAACTCTAATAATAAACTTATAAAAATTAGTATTGAAGAAGAATTAAAAAATTCTTATTTAAATTATGCTATGTCAGTTATTATTAGTAGAGCTTTACCAGATGCTAGAGATGGATTAAAACCAGTACATCGTAGAATATTATTTGCTATGTATAAATTAAATAATATATATAGTAAACCATATAAAAAGTCTGCTCGTATTGTTGGTGATGTAATTGGTAAATATCATCCTCATGGTGACATTGCTGTATACGATACTATAGTACGTATGGCACAATCATTTTCTCTACGTTATTTATTAATAGATGGGCAAGGTAACTTTGGATCAGTAGATGGTGATTCAGCAGCAGCTATGAGATATACTGAGATTCGTATGACTCAATTAGCTAGTGAATTATTAATTGATATAGAAAAGGATACTGTTGATTTTATATATAATTATGATAACACAGAAAAACTTCCTAAAGTTATGCCAACTAGAATACCTAATTTGTTAATTAATGGATCTTCAGGTATAGCTGTTGGTATGGCAACTAATATTCCACCTCATAATATTTCTGAAGTAATTAACGGATGTTTAGCTTATATTAATAATGAAAATATTTCTAATGAAGATTTAATAAAATATATTCCTGGGCCAGATTTTCCTACAGCAGGTATTATTAATGGGAAACAAGGTATTATTAATGCATATCGTACTGGTAGAGGAATTATATATATTAAAGCAAAAACTAATATAGAATTAGATAGTAAAACTGGTAGAGAAAATATAATTATATACGAAATACCATATCAAGTTAACAAAACTCGTTTAATTGAAAAAATTACTGAATTAGTAAAAGAAAAAAAAATAGATGGTATTAATAATTTACGTGATGAATCTGATAAAGATGGTATGCGTATAGTAATTGAGATAAAAAGAGATAATAGTAGTCAAATAGTATTAAACAATTTATATTCTTTAACACAATTACAAACATCATTTGGTATTAATATGGTTGCTTTGCATCAAGGTAAACCAAAAACAATGTCTTTAAAAGATATGATATCTATTTTTATAGATCATAGACGTGAAATTATTACCCGACGAATAAATTTTGAATTACAACAGGCTTATAATGCAATTAATTTTTTGGAAGCAATGATTATAGTAGTATTTAATATTAATTTAGTTATTGATATTATCAAAAAATCTAATAATAGTAATGATGCAATTAATGTTTTAATTAACAAATCATGGGAATGTAATTTTTTTAATAAAAAAACTAACAGTAATAAGTATATTTTAACTAAAAAACAAGCTAAGTATATATTGGATTTACGTTTAAGTAAATTAACTAAATTAGAAAAAACAAAATTAATTAATGATTATGATAGAACTTTATTGTTAATAAAAAATTTATATAGCATAAAAAAAGATCCAAAGAAACTAACGTTAGTTATTATTAACGAATTAAATGAAATAAAAAAGCAATATGATGATAAAAGAAGAACCATAATTTTAGATAATATAATAAGTATGAAAACTGAAGATTTTATAAATCAAGAAGACGTTTTAGTTACTTTATCTTATTACGGTTATGTAAAGTATCAACCATTAACTGATTATTCTACAAATAAAAGAGGTAGTAAAGGAAAGTTAGCTACTATTATAAAAGAAAAAGATTTTATTAATTGTCTATTAGTTACTAATACTCATGATACAATACTACTATTTTCTAGTACAGGAAGAGTATATCATATGAAAGTCCATCAATTACCAGAATTTAGTAGTGATTCTAGGGGTAAACCAATAGTTAATTTATTACCATTAGAATTAAATGAACGAATAACTACTATTTTACCATTAAAAGAATACAATTATGAGTATTATGTATTAATGGCAACTGCTAATGGAATAGTTAAAAAAACTATGTTAAAGGAATTTAGTAATCTAAGAAGTACAGGAATTATAGCAATAAATTTAAATCATGGTGATGAATTGATAGGAGTAAATTTAACTAATGGCAATAATGATGTAATGTTATTTTCATCTTATGGTAAAGTTGTTAGATTTCCAGAAACTCAAGTTAGAAATGTAGGTAGATCTACTATAGGCGTAAAAGGTATTAATTTATCTAGAAATGATAAAGTAGTTTCATTAATAATACCTAATGGTAATGGTGCAATATTAACTGTTACTCAAAATGGTTATGGAAAACGAACAAATCAAATTGAATATCCTACTAAATCTAGAGCCACTAAGGGAGTTATATCAATAAAAGTAAATTCAAGAAACGGTAAAGTTATAGGTGCCGTACAAGTTAATAATGAAGATCAAATTATTATGATTACTAGTAATGGTAAGCTATCACGTACTCGTGTTTCTGAAGTTAGTATTATTGGTCGTAATACCCAAGGGGTTGTATTAACAAGAGTTAAACAAAATGAAACGTTAGTTAGATTACAGCGTATAGAAAACGTGATATTAAAAAATTAATAATAAGTTAATTATTTAACTTCATAAAAGTCTATATGCATTATTAATCTTTTAAAAGGATGTAATTGTAAACCTTTTATTTTTACTTTATATTGTTTATTATCAAAATTTAAAGATAACACTATGTTATTATCTGTAATGTTATTGGTGTCTAAAAAATTTAAAAAATCATTATGATTTAGTTGGATCAAAATTAATTTAGAATTAATATCACGCATAATAGCTGGAATTTTATTTAATCGTCTCAATTTTTTATTACTAGTTTTACCAGTAGCTAATCTAGCTTTAACATTTATTTTAAACATACTAACATAAAATATTATTAAATAGTAACATAACTATTTATTAAAATAATAATTTTTTATTTATTTTAAATAATTAGTTATTTAATCTATTATTTGCTTCATCCCAATTAACAATATACCAAAATGATTTGATATAATCTATGCGACGATTTTGATACTTTAAATAATAAGAATGTTCCCATAAATCAATACCAAATATTGGATAACCATAAACTTCCACTATAGGTTTGCCCATAATAGGATTATCTTGATTACTAGTAGAACTAATTTTTAACTTATTATCATTTGTTTTTATTAACCAAGTCCATCCAGATCCAAAACAAGATAAAGCAGAACTTTCAAAAGTTTCCTTAAAGTTATTAATGGTTCCAAAATTTTGCTCTATCATATCTTTTATCTTACCACTAATTATTGTTCCTTGTTTTAAACCGTACCAAAATAATAAATGATTATAATGACCACCAATATTATTCTTTAACTCTATTCTTTTATTTAATGGTATATTATTAATATTTTTTAATAAATCTTCTAAAGAATAATTATTGAATTCTGGTAAATTAATTAAAATCTTATTAGCATTATCAACATAATTTTTATGATGCTTGTTATAATGAATATTTATGGTATTTTGATCTATAAATGGTTCCATAGCATCATAATCATAAGGTAACAATGGTAATTTAATATTCATATTAACCTCTATAATTTAATTTAACAAAATAAAAATTTATACAATAAACTCTTTATTATAATATAAATAAATAATAAATTCTATTAATAACTAGTTTATTTTTAGATTAACAAAATTTTTATTAATAATTTTTTTTAGATTAATTGTATTAACATTATTATAATAATCTATTTTTACTATTTCTTTTATTATATTCTTCCATATAATAGACAAAAACTTATAATTAATATAAGGAGCTTTCAATTTTATTATGTTTTCTCGTTTACATCTTAAATAATTAAGATATATTAATTTATTTAGTTGTACATGTTTATTGTTAATTATATTAATATTTGATTTTAGTTTATCAATATAATCGATACTTACTATTAAATTATATTCATCATTTAAAATGATAGTAAATTTTAACAATTCTATTAAAAAAACATTTAATATACTAGCTAATTTCTTCATATATTGATTTAAATAATTATTATCTATTTATACATGATAATTATTAATTACTTCTAAAATCCCATTTATTATAAATTGTACTCCCATACAAACTAATAAAAATCCAATTAAACGAGAAACAGCCTCTATACCATTACTACCAACTATATGCATAATAGCACTAGAGCTTCTTAATACTATCCATACTATAAAACTAATAGTAATGAACAATAATATTGGAGCTACTGTGTTTACCCATGGTGAAAAATAAATATTATCATGAACTGTTGATACCCAACTAATAATCATAGCAATAGTACCAGGACCAGCTGTGCTGGGCATAGCTAATGGAACAAAAGCAATATTACTAACTTTAGTATTATTTGACTTATTATCGTTTAATGATAAATTGTATTCATCATTTTGTATAGGAAATAACATACGAAATCCAATAAAAGAAATAATTAAGCCTCCAGCTATACGTAATCCTGATATAGATATACTAAAAGTATTCATTACTGATGTACCAGCATAAAAAGCTACTAACATTATAATAAATACATAAATTGAAGCCATCTTAGCTTGGTAATTACGTTCTTCTAGTGTCATATTTTTACATAATCCCAAAAATAAAGCTACAGTAGTTAAAGGATTAACTAAAGGTAATAGTACCATTAAACCAAAACCAATTGCTTTAATTAATTCAAACATATATTTCCTTAATTATATAATTAATTTTATATTTAATTTTAACTTATTACGATAATATAATATTATTATATATTAATTTTTATTAAAATTAAATTAATAGTACTTTTAAAGTACTAAAAAGTTTAAAATTAAAATTAGTAATTCTCTATTTTTTAAAATAGATATTATAATAACTTAAATTATCTTTTGTATATTATATATTAGCCAGTATAAAATACTAGATATTAATATAGAAATTGGTAATGTTAATAACCAAGTAATTAATATATTTTTAATTGTATTCAATTGTATTCCTTTACCATCAGCTAACATAACTCCCATAATAGCTGATGATACTATATGTGTAGTAGATACAGGCATTCCTGTGTAACTTGCTACTCCTATAGATAATGCTGCAGTTGTTTGAGTAATAAATCCATGTGCATATGTCATATTACTTTTACCTATTCTTTCTCCTATAGTAATAGACACTCTTTTCCAACCAATCATAGTACCTAAGGATAAAGCTATAGCAACAATAATAATAATCCATTCTGGAGCATATTCTATATTATTAAGTAAAATAATTTTTATATCTAACAATAATTTTTTATCATAGCTATTTATATTAGATAGCTTTATTAGTTTACTGATACTATCAGTAATATTTATTAATAAATTATGTAAATAAAATCTTTGATTATTACTTAATTGACTATAACTATTTAAATTATTTAATAAGCTATTAGCATATTCTATATGTTTTAGTATTATTGAATTACAATAAAATTTATTTTCTTTATTAAGATAAATAAAAAATTTTTTATCTTTATTATAAGTAGTACAAAAATTTTTACTTAAAATACATCTTTTATTATAAAAATTTTTTAAATCTAGAATAGCATGTTTGGTATGTAAAATATCATAATTATTAGCATTCATATTTAGAATAAAATTTACTGGAGTAATACTAATTAGTATTAACATAATTAATCCTATACCTTTTTGACCATCATTAGCTCCATGAGAAAAACTAACTCCGGCAGAAGATATTACTAATATTAATTTTAACCATAATGGTGGTTTGTTATTTTTTAAGGAATGTAATTTATTAAAATTATTAGGTGTTGAATATATAATTTTATATTTTCCTTGGTTAGAAAAACAAATTTTTAGAATTAAGATTAAACAAACAGATAATATAAAACCAATAAATGGTGAAATAATTAATGAAGTAAATATCTCCAATAATTTAGGTATATTTAATGCTTCTAAAATAGAATGATTATTAATAACTGAATTAGTAATACTTACACCAATAATCGATCCAATTAAAGTATGTGAACTAGAAGCAGGTAATCCAAAATACCAGGTACTAATATTCCATATAATAGCTGATAGTAACATAGAGAATAACATAATTAATCCATGTGTTGAATTAATACTAGTTAGTAATTCTATTGGTAATAAATGAACAATAGAATAAGCAACACTAAGTCCACTAAGTATTACACCATAAAAATTAAATAAACCAGACATAATAACTGCAACTTTTATTTTTAATGCATTAGTATAAATAATTGTAGTTATTGCGTTTGCTGTATCATGAAAACCATTAATTATTTCATATATTAAAACAAGAATAAGTGCAATAATAGATACTATATAAATTGGTAATTCAACATTATTAATTATATGAAACATATATAATCAACACATTAAATATCATTATTAACTATATGTTATGGTATAAATATTTATTAACTAAAATTAATAAAATAATTAAATATAAACTAATTTTTAATTGAAAAACTATATAATATCGTACTAAATAATATATTTAATATCAACTAATAATAAATTGAAAATTATAATATTCAATATAATGCTAATTATTAATATAAACGTTAACATATTACAATTAGTAATTTAAATTATTGAATACTAATACTCTAATTCATGCTAGTATTATAGTATGTGTGTTAATTATTTCTAGTAATGAAACTAATAATTATAATATTAATGGTTTATCTTATTTAAGATATAATACAATACTATTAATCATAGTTATTATTAATAGTTATTGTAAATTTTAAAATAATATAATTATCTACTGTAACAAAATGTATCACTTATCTATTAACAGAATATTTTAATATTAAAAACGTAAATTATATAAAATATTTATAAATTTCATATAATAAATCTATTTAAAAAATTAATAATTTAATATTATTGGAGATATTATAAAATGAGTAGTAATAAACCAATTTATCGTATACAATTCATTAATAATGGTAAAAATTATCAACTTTTTGTTCGAGAATTAAATCAAAGTTCAATTTTTGGGTTTATAGAAATAAGTAAATTCGTTTTTAGTAAAAATAATAGTTTAGTTGTAGATCCTTCTGAAGAAAAATTAAAAACTGAGTTTAGTGACGTTAATTTAAGCTATGTACCTATACAAGCAGTAATTCGTATCGATATAGTAACAGAAAATGGTAGTGCTCGTATATCTGAATTATCAGATAATGTCACTGTATTTCCATATTTATCTAAAAAAATAAAATAAATAATTTAACTTAAAAATATTATAATTATTTTGACTTTTTTAATTATTTATATAATACAACCTATAAGCTACGTTTTTAGTTAGTTTTTGTTTATACAATATCCATGTTATAGGTATTTTTACATTTGTTTGAATTTTAGATTCTATATAAACTATAGAAAAATTAGATAGTATGTTTCTCTTATTTATTATATTAATAGTTTTGTTAATTAAATTACTTTCAAATGGAGGGTCAATAAATATTATATCAAATTTTTTATCAGTACTACTTAACCATTTTAGTGCATTAGTATAAATAATGTTTACTAATTTTATAGATAAATTAGTTTTATTATATAATAATTGTTTAAAGATAAGAAGATTATTTTCTAATAAAGTTATATAATAAGCTCTACGAGATATAGCTTCAAAAGATAGTATACCACTACCAGCAAAACAATCTAAACAATTAGCATTAACTATTATTTTACTTAACCAATTAAATAAAGTTTGTCTAATAATATTAGTAGTAGGTCTAATTAATGGATGATTGATTGTTTTAATTATACGACCTTTTAAATATCCGCCAGTAATAACTATTTTATTTTTTTTAATTTTCATATTTTGTTTACTAAAACTATATATTATTTTAAAATAACATTGTTTGTTATTACTTTAATAATTCATTAATTATTTAGTAAATGTAATTTTTACATAGGTATTAGTATATATGACAAACATAAATTTATTTAAAAGATTAAAATTTAGTTTAAGAAAAACTAAAGAAAAATTAATAAATAATATTAAAGATATTTTTTCTCTTAAAAGTAATAAAAATGATATATTAAAAAAACTTGAATATCATTTAATTAATTCTGATGTAAATATTAATGTAGCAAGGAATATTATAAAAGAAATTTATAAGTATGATTTAAACGAAAATAATATACTTCCAATTATAAAAGAACAAATGATAAGTTTATTAAAACCTATTAATAAACCAATAGTACTCCCTGAGTATAAACCATTTATAATTTTGTTAGTTGGTATTAATGGAGTTGGAAAAACTACTACTGCTGGTAAATTATCATGGTTTTATAAAAAACAAAATAAGAAAATACTGTTAGTAGCTGGTGATACTTTTAGATTAGCAGCTATAGAACAATTAAAAATTATAGGTAAAAATATATCTATACCAGTAATATCACAGAATATTGGATCTGATTCAGGATCAGTAGTATTTGATGCAATAAAATCAGCTCAAGCAAGACAAATTGATTTAGTTATAATAGATACAGCTGGTAGATTACAAAATAAATTATTTTTAATGAATGAATTAAAAAAAATTATTACAATAATAAACAAGTTAACCGATAATAATATTTTTGATATAATTTTAGTAATAGATGCTAATACTGGTCAAAATGCTTTTAATCAGGTTACTAATTTTTATAAATATTTAAATATTAATGGAATAATATTAACCAAATTAGATAGTACTGCCAAAGGAGGAATAATATTCAATATATCAAATGCATTTAATATACCATTAAGATTTATAAGTACTGGAGATCATATTGATGATTTACAATTCTTTGAACCTAATAGTTTTGTAAATGCTTTATTTGATCATCGATAAAAATATATTTATTTACTATTCATTAAATGAATTATTAGTTAATTATGATTAATTAAAGTATTATGACAAAATATTATAGATTAATTATTATTTAAATAATAAAATAGATGAATAAAAAAAGTAAATACTTAATTAACTTACCAAATAGTATAGATAACTATATAAGAATTGCTAATTCTTATCCAATATTAACCGCAGAAGAAGAATATGAATTAGCTAGAAAGTTTTATTTTAATAGAAATTTAGAGGCAGCTAAAAAATTAATATTATCGCATTTAAGATTTATTATACACATAGCACGTAATTATTCTGGCTATGGATTATTACAGTCTGATTTAATTCAAGAAGGTAATATAGGATTAATGAAAGCAGTATATAGATTTAATCCAGAAATAGGAGTTAGATTAGTTTCATTTGCTATTCATTGGGTTAAAGCAGAGATACATGAATATGTTTTAAAAAATTGGCGCATAGTTAAAGTAGCTACTACAAAAGCACAAAGAAAATTATTTTTTAACTTACGTAGAACAAAACAACATATTAAATGGTTAAATAAAAATGAATTAGATATTATTGCCAAAAAACTTGGTGTATCTAAAAAAGATGTTATTGAAATGGAATCGAGAATGTTTACGAAAGATATGACTGTTGATTTTGATTCAGAAGATGATAACAAAAATAATCAAACATCACATTATTCAATATTTCATTTATGTGATAAGTCATCAGATTTTACTGATATAATAGAAAAAAATAATTGGGATAACCATGCTTCCAGTAAGTTAAATAAAGCACTAAGTAGATTAGATAAAAGAAGTAGAGATATTATTTATGCTCGTTGGTTAGTAGATAATAATAATCGAATTACATTAAAAGAGCTTGCTAATAGATATGGTGTTTCCGCAGAACGAGTAAGACAATTAGAAAAAAACGCAATGCGTAAAATTCGTATAGAGATAGAATCATAATAAATTATTAAAATTAAAATAGATTACTTAATTTTTTATGTATTTTATTTAAATAAAAAAATAAAATTATTGAAATATTTAGTAATATTATAAATAGATATAATTTAATGAATGACATTATGTTATTTGGCATACATAAAATATGGAAAAAAATATTAATCATTTACAGTAATATAAGTTATGAAGAAAAAGTATTAAATTTAGCTTGGGGTGCTGGTAATTTAACATATAAATTATCATCATTAGTTGGTAACGATGAAGAAATTATATTACTAGATATAAGTTTTAATATGCTAAAGAATAGCCGTATTAAATTAAGAAATAGTGGTATTTTAGGAAATATAAATTATATTCAAGGAGATGTTAAAGAATTGCCATTTTCAAAAAATGTTTTTGATTGTATAATAATATCTTCCAGAATAAGAAATTTTCTTAAGAAAGATCAAGTTTTAAAATCAAGTTATAAAATATTAAAATTAGGTGGAAGAATTATAATTTTAGAATTTTCAAGACTAGTAATTAATATTCTTCGTAAGATTTATGACTTTTATTCATTTAATATTATACCATTAATTGGTAAAGTTATTGATAATAGCAAAGATAGTTACGAATATTTATTAAAATTTATTAAATTATATCTAAATCAAGAAAAATTAAAATCTATAATTATAGATGCTTGTTTTAGTAATGTTAATTATATAAATCTTACTAGAGGTATATCAGTGAATATATAAAGGATATAAAATTTGATATTTAATAATATATTAATAAAAAATATTAAATAATTTAATTTATAAAAGTTATTATCCGATAACATTTGATTTTTATTAAAAAATAAAATTATAAAATTAATCTTATTTAAGCCTTATGTTAATTTAATATTTTTATTGTCTGAAGATGGTATTAAATCCATAAAAAATTATAATCAATCTAAAATAGATTTTTTAATAAAAATAAGATATGTAGATTTAATTTATTTTTTATTATATTTTAATAATTACCGTGATATATATTCATTATATAAACCAAAATTATTTAATAAAATAATAGTTCTTATTAAGAATAATTATCTTTATAAATTTAATTATAATAATTATAATTATTATTATTTAGTATGATTTTAAATAAAGTAATTAATAATAGAAATAAATTTAAATAAATATTATTTTTATATAATTATATATTAATGTACTAGTTAAAATAATTAATTATTAATTTTAATATGAGTATAATTAATATTAATAAAAAATACTAAACGGTTATTGTTAATATTTTATACAATAATTTATTATAAATTATACGAATTTATACCAAAAAATAAATCTATTATTTTTAATTTTTTTACTAAAGTAGTTTTTCTATTTTTTAAAAAAGTAATATAAATTCTTTAGGTAAAAGATTAGGAATAGCTTTGCAGGAATTAGGTCCAATTTGGATAAAACTTAAGTAAATGTTATCTACTAGATATGATATCTTTTCAATTAGTATAATTAAGCAACTAACTATATTACAAAATAAAGTTAATTCGTCAACTAAATTAGTTACAACTAATTATATAAAATCCATAATAGGTAATAATATTGATATTTGGTTTAATAATTTTGAATATAAACCAATAGCATCAGCTTCAATTGTGCAAGTACATACTGCATGCTTAAAAAATGGTCAAAAAATTATTGTAAAAATTATACGTCCAGATATTTTATCAATTATTAAAATTGATATAGATCTTATGCACATAATAGCTAAATTAATAGCGATTATTATTCCTAGCTTTAAAAGATTCAAATTAGAAGATATAATATTAGAATATGAAAGAACTATACTAAATGAATTAGATTTACTTAAAGAAACATCTAATGCAATAAAATTAAGAAATATTTTTAAAAATAGTGAAATATTATACATACCTAAAGTTTATCTTAGTTTGTGTAAAAAAATTTTGTGGTTATGGAATGTATATATGGTGTATCAATAAATAATATAAGTAAATTAAAAAATGTGGTATAAATATGAAATTATTAGCTGAATATGGAATGCAAATATTTCTTACACAAGTTTTTCGTGATAGTTTTTTTCATGGTGATATGCATTCAGGAAATATATTAGTTAATATTACACAACCACATAAGCCAAAATATATTAGTATAGATTATAGAATAGTTAGATATTTGAATAAAAAAGATAAGTATTATTTAGCAGAAAATTTAATTGATTTTTTAACCATGATTATTGTAAAATAGCAGAGTTACACATTAATTATGGGTTAGTTTCATCAAAAACAAATATTAATGATTTAGAATTTGCTATTCGTTATATTCGTGAACCATGTTTTAAAAAACCATTATCAGAAATATCTTTTAGTAAAATTTTATTTAATTTATTTAAAATTATAAAAAAATTTAATATGAAGATTCAATCAAGGTTAGTTTTATTACAAAAAACTATGTTATCTATAGAAAATATGGATAAACAACTATATCCACAATTATATCTATGGAAAACAGTTAAACCATTTTTAGAAAATTGGTTAAAGAATCAGGTTAATATATTTAATATAATATCCAACATAAAAAATATACCTAATATGATAATTCATTTACTAGAATTACCAAAATTATTAATAAATAATATTATAAACTATAAACTTATGATGCATGATATAAAACAATTATCAAATAATGTAAAACTTTATGATAAAAAATATAACAAATGCTATTATTTATTATCAAATAGTATTAATTTAATAGTTATTATTAATTTACTAAATACAAATAATATTTATATTAGTACTATTTTAATTTTTATTAGTATAATATTAACAATAACAAATTTAAGATATTATAAAAATAATTAATATAATTTATTAATAATGTTTAAAGATTTAAAAAGTTTTTTAAACGTTTTAGGATATAAAAAGTAAATAAAAATTATTAATAAATTAATAAGCTCATTTTTAGAAGTTACAGAAGTATCTAGAAAAATACTAAAAAATGGATAAGCTTTATTTAATAATCTTAAAAAATATAGTATTTCACTACTATATAATCTTTTTGATTCAATGAATAGAATTATGTTAAGATTAGGTGTAAATAAGAAAAAAGAATTATGTAATATAAGTAATTTAATAATATTTTTACAATTATTAGCTACACCAAATAATTTTTTTAATTTAGTAAAAAGAATACCTAAATTTCGTTAAATACTTAATATACTAATAAAAATAGTTAAATTAGTTCCATGTTAAGAATTAATTTTGAAAGATAATGATAGATTTAAATAGTATTCTTGTTATGTATTACTGGTCTAATAACGCTAAACCACTAATTATTTAGGGAATTACTATAATAAAAGAATTAAACGATAGGAAAAATTTAGAAATCTATAAACAATAAGTAATCGATAAAACTATAATACTTTGGCTTCACCAAAGAGATGTAACGTTAAATTTTAAAAATGGCAAAAATTAAATATATGATTAAAAATTATTAAATAATCAATTATAATATGTCTATTATAAAATGCACATTATATTCATTAAAAAAAATTGCTAAATTTACTTATCAGGTACGTCTAAAATCGATACATGATATTACTTTCATGGCAGGACAATATTTATTATTATTAATAAACGGTAATAAATATCCATTTTCTTTAGCATCATCACCATTAAATAAAAATTTTATAGAATTACATATTGGATCATCAGTATTTAATCAAAAAATAATTGATATAATTAGTCATATAACATATAAAAAAATTATATTAATAGATGTTCCTTATGGAAATGCATGGTTAAGAATTAATGATTACCCAATTATGTTAATAATTGGAGGAACTGGTTTTTCTTATGCTCAGTCTATACTATTTACAATTTTTAAAAAGCAACCAAATAAAAAAATAATATTTTATTGGGGGGTAAAAAATGTTTATGATTTTTATAATTTAAATAAATTAAATTTAATTAATAATAAATTAAATGACATTTTAATTAAATTAATAGTAGAAAATCATAATAATATATGGAAAAATAAAACAGGGACAGTTTTAGATTTATTAAAATATTGTAAAACTGACATAAAAAAATATGATTTATATATGGCTGGTCCATATAGCATGATTATTAATATAATAAAATTTTTTAATATACATAAAGATATTGCTCCTAAAAATATTTTTAGTGATATTACTTGTAATAATAAAAAATCATAATTATTTATTTATAATAAATCAACTTGACATAATAAAAAAACAGTGTACGCTTTT
>JAOBJW010000003.1 GCA_025728315.1 Candidatus Lightella neohaematopini
TACACTGTTTTTTTATTATGTCAAGTTGATTTATTATAAATAAATAATAATGGTTTATATTTCTATTTGTGTACCTAATTTAACTACTCTATTTGTTGGTATTAAATATTGATCAGATATTTTTATTGAATTATGATACAATATCGTAAATAATTTACCACTAATTTTAGAATACCAAGATTTACGATTTAAAATTAATGATTCATATGATATAAAAAAAGACATTTCTTGCATTTGACAAAATAATCCATCAACTTTACATCTATCAAATATTTCTTCCATATTAGGGATTTCTTTGAAACCATAACAAGCAATAACTCGCCAAAAAGTTGGAGATAATTGTTCTACATTTACACGCCTTATATTATGTACTAATGGTGTGTCTTTTACCTTAATACTTAATAAAATTGTTTTAGTATGAATAATTTTATTATGTTTTAAATTTTGTAATAATGCAATAGGAATATTATTTATAGCATAAGATATAAATACTGCAGTACCAGGTACTATAATTGGTGGGTATTTTTCAAGAGAAATAATAAAAGCACTTAAAGAATTACCATATTTATTAACTTGAAAAACTAAGTTTAGTTTCTCATATCTCCATATAATCATAATAGTAAAAATTATTAAACTAATTAATATAGTTAACCATCCACCAGATAAAATTTTTAATATATTTATAGTAAACATCATAATATCTAAAAATAGAAAAGTTATTAATAATAACGTTGCTATATATATATTCCACCGCCAGTAATATATAATTACTATATATAGTAATATACTAGTTAGTACCATAGCACTAGTTACTGTAATACCATAAGCTGCTGCTAAATTACTAGAATGTTCAAATATTACTATAACTATTAATACTATTATATATAATAACCAATTAATTAACGGAATATATATTTGACCAGATTTTACTTTAGATGTGTATATAATCTTCATAGAAGGTAAATAATTTAAATTTATTGCTTGTTTTGTTAAAGAAAAAATTCCAGATATTACTGCTTGAGATGCAATAATAGTAGCCATAGTACTTATAATTAATAACGGTAATATGGCCCAGTTAGGAGCAAGAAAAAAAAATGGATTACTAACATATTTTGTATTAGATAAAACTAAAGCTCCTTGTCCAAAGTAATTTAATATTAGTGTTGGTAATACTAAAAAAAACCAAGCTAAACGAATTGGTAACGTACCAAAATGTCCCATATCAGCATATAATGCTTCAACTCCAGTAATAGATAAAATTACTGTACTTAAAGCAAATAAAGAAATATTGTGATATTTTTTTATAAATATAAAAGCCCATTTAGGATTACATGCGGTAAGTATTTCTGGAAATTTAATAATTTCAATAATACCTAAAATTCCTATTGTTATAAACCAAGTTATCATAATTGGAGTAAATAATTTACTAATACTAGTAGTACCATATTTTTGACATGTAAATAACATAGTTAATATAATAATAGCTATTAAAGTAATAAATTTCTTAAAAAGTGGAGTAATAATTTGTAATCCTTCAGTAGCAGATACTATAGAAATAGCTGGAGTAATAATAGTTTCTCCATAAAATAAACTACCTCCTAATAATCCTAATATTATTAATATATTAGTACATTTTTTATTATTAATATTTCTAGTAGATAATAAAGTAAGAGTTAAAATACCCCCTTCACCAGCATCATTAGCTTTCATGACAAGTAATAAGTATTTAATAGAAACTATTATAATTAATAACCAAAAAATAATCGATAAAAAACCAAATACAGTAATATAATCAATATTAATACCATATTGATTATTAAAGCATTCTTTTAAAGTATATAATGGGCTAGTTCCAATATCACCATATACTATACCAGTAGTAGCTAAAGTATTAATTAATAATGAATACTTATTATTTTTAAACATACATAAACATATAGATAACATTAATTAATAAATTATAAGTAATATTTATGTATTTAATACTTAATTTTTTAAGTATAAAAACTATTATTAATTATAATTAATTAATATTTTTATAAATTTTAATAATTTTTAAATTAAATATATTTTGATATCTAAATTATTAATCTACGCGGTGTTATAAACAACACAACCACTTATCATATTATTAATATAATATAATATTAGTGGTTGCATTATACCATTTATGTACTATCAAATTTAAAAAAATAAATTATATTGTAGTAACATTAATTGCTGATGGTCCTTTCTGACCATCCTGAATTTCAAATTCTACATTTTGTCCTTCAGATAAAGTTTTAAAACCATTACCTTGAATTGCTGAAAAATGTACAAATACATCCTTACTACCATCTGATGGAGTAATAAAACCAAAACCTTTAGATTCATTAAACCATTTTACTTGACCTGTAATTTTTGCCATATTTTACTTTCCTTAAAAAATATTAAATAACATGTAGTAGTATATGATAAAAACAATTTATTATAAAGTATATCTTAATACAAATTAGTTTCTATAAATCTACCAGTAATTACAAATTAATATACATTAAAATATTTTAATATATCAATAGTATAATTCTAATATAATTAGTTTTAATAATTTTACAACTACTTTAATCTAAATAAGTTCTATTTACTAAAGCTTTAATTCTTTTTTCTAAAGTAGGATGAGACATAAATAATTCATTAAAATTATAACTATATTTACCACTAATACAAAAAGAACTAATAATATTATCAACATTAAGTTTACTATAATTCATTTTTAATTTATTTAATGCAGTAACCATACTTTCTACACCCACTAATTTAGCTGCACCAGCATCAGCATAAAATTCTCTTTTTCTAGAAAACCAAAGAACAATTATATTGGCTAATATACCAAATAATAATTCTAATATTAAAGAAATAATAAAATATGCAGTCTGATTATCATTTTTATTATTTTCATCTAGACTAATATTAGAGAATAACTGTGCAAAAACTCTAGATAAAAATATGACAAAAGTATTAGTAATACCTTGCATTAAAGTCATAGTAACCATATCTCCATTAACTATATGACTCATCTCATGAGCTATTACAGCTTGTATTTCATTTTTATTCATATTATTTATTAGTTCAGTGCTAATTGCTAGTAATGATGATTTACGATTAGCACCAGTAGTAAAAGCATTTAAATCAGAAGAATTATAAATAACTAATTCAGGATTATTAATATTTAGTATTTTCGATTGTTTATTTATTATTTCTAATAACCAGTATTCAATATCATTTTTTGGTGTTTTAATAATTTCACCATCTATTAACTTTAATGCAATATATTTTGACATATACAAAGATATTAAAGAACCACTAAATCCAAATATAATAGCTAATATTAATAAATTATATATTGTATATATATTAATACCTAAAATATATAGTACTAAACTAAATACTATAAGTACTGCTATATTAGTAATTAAAAATATAATAATACGAAACATATTAATATTATTCCTTATTAATTAATTAAATTTAATAAATAATGTAAAGTTATAATAATATAATAATTCTATTAAAACTAGTACTTTATATTTATAAAAATACTATTCAGTTTAATAAATAAATTTCTAATTAAATTTTAATTTAGGTAATAAAAAATTAACCATTTTTATATATTTTAATTTATTAACTCCAATTAATTTAATTGTATATGGTAATTTAATAGTAAGTGGATTCACTGCATGATTATTAACCCAAACTTCAAAATGCAAATGTGGACCAGTAGAGTAACCAGTATTACCTGATAAAGCTATACAATCCCCATATTTAACAAATTGTCCTGATTTAACTAACAACTTATCTAAATGCATATATCTTGTAATATATTGATTATTATGATTAATAGCAATATATTTTCCTGCAGCCTTATCAATTTTGCTACTAACAACTTTACCATCACTAACTGAAAATATTGGAGTTCCTTTTGGCATAGCAAAATCTACACCCCTATGGGGTTTAATAATTTTAGTAATTGGATTAAATCTATTAGGACTAAATCTAGATGAAATACGAAATTTTTTATTAGTAGGATACAATACAGAATTATTAACTAATCTTACAGCTTTTAAATTATAAAATTCACCATCACACGCCCTAAAAGCATAAAAATCCTTACCATTAGTATTAATTCTAATGCCAACTAATTGATTATATTTATATTTTTTATTAGAAAAATTATTTACTTTAATTAATACAGAAAATTGATCACCACTTTTTAATTTATTAAGATTTATACGCCATTTTAAAGCTGTTCGAATAACTTTAATATCATTATCAGTTAGTCCTACAAGATGGGCACTGGAAAAAAAATTACCATTTACATAACCTTTAAATGCTTTATAATAAGAGTTTATATTTTTGGAAAAAGATTTTTTTATATTAAAAAAAGTAATACGGTTAAAATAAATAATAATATTATAGAACTTTTCTAAAAAATTATATATATAGTAACTTACTATATTTAGTGTTAATAAAATATGATTAATTATATATAAACTATTAACTCTAAGGAATTGTTTAAATAATTTTATATTTTTAATAATATTAATTTTATTAATGTAAAATAAATATCGAGTATTAATATCATTATATTTATATTTTAAATTTTTTAAAAAATTAGGACTTTCAATAGATTCTAATAGTAGTAAATTACTTAGTCGTTTAGTGAATCTTAAATAATTATAAGAATTCATTAGTTGTAATAATAATATTAGTAATGTAATAATAGTAATTAAGCGGTATAATTTCATGTAATATAAAAAAACTTTAATTAATATATTTATTGTATTGTTAGTAACAAAACTAGCTACCCATAATAGTATATTAATTAATGTTAGTATACTTTTTAAGTAATATATACTAAATTAAATTTTATAGTAATAAATATAACTTCTTATTAATATATTAAAATATTTATAAAATGATTTAATAATTATTAGTTATTTTATCTGAACTTTTAATATTATAACAATGTGTAACAGCGATTGCTAATGCATCAGTTACATCTAATTTTAAACTAATTTTTAGATTTAATAATTTACATATGGTATATTTTACTTGCAACTTATTTGCTGAACCTTTACCAACAATAATTTTTTTTACTTGTTTAGCAGTATACTCAAATAGTGGTATATTAAAGTTCACTATAGCAGCAATAGCTACTCCTCTAGCATGACCTAATTTAATTGCTGTATCAGCATTTTTTGATACAAAAATTTTTTCTATTACAATGTAATTAGGTAAGAATCGATTAGTAATATTATATATAGTATTATATATTAACTTTAATTTATCGTATAAATGATATAATTTACCACAATAAATATAACCACCATATAAATAATTAATATTAAAATTATCAAATTTTATTAAACCATAACCAGTAACATTAAGGCCAGGATCTATACCTAAAATAATTTTATTTGTATTATTCAACATATTTATATTACTAATGTGTTGACCATTTTAGTTAATTAATTTTATATATTAATTGTATTTATCATTTTTGATGTTAATTTAGGAAAAGCAATAACATCTTTTATACTATTAGAATTAGTTAACAACATCAGTAAACGATCTAAACCTATAGCCAAACCAGAATGAGGAGGAGCACCGTATTTTAATGCATTTAATAATGTACCAAAATATTTATTTTGTTTATATTTACTAATACCTAATATATTAAAAATTACTTTTTGCATTTTATAATTATTAATACGTACTGAACCACTACCAATTTCATAACCATTTATAACAATATCATATGAATTAGCTATTATTGATTTAGGATATTTAACAATATAATTTATATCTGTACATTTGGGAGCAGTAAATGGATGGTGCATAGAAGATAAAATATTATTTTTTGTCTTAAATAAAGGAAAATCAGTAATCCATAAAGGAGCCCATTTAATATGATTTAAATTATAATCTGAATTAATTTTTAATCTTAATTTACCTAAAGTATTAGTAGCTTTATAAAAATCATCTATTACAAAAAAAATAGTACCATAGTTAATATTTTTAAAAAAATCTAAAATTTTCAGTATAAATTTATAATCAAATACTTTTATTGCTGATCCTTCTAAATTTAATTTATTAAACTTAGTATTAATTCTTATCCAAAAGGACATCTTAATATTATACAAATCAATGTATTTAATATATTTACTAATATCCTCATTACTAATATTTATGTTATTTATGCTTATTGCAATAATACTATTCAAATTAAAATTATATATTTCATTATAATTATTATTAGTATTTACAAATAATTTAGTTAGATTTACCAATTCTATATTGCTACGTAAATCTGGTTTATCTGAACCAAAACGACAAATTGCATCATTGTAAGATATTTTAATAAATTTACCTAATTTAACATCTAAAATTTTGTGCCATAAGTATTTAATTAAACGCTCTATTATTTTCATTAATGTATTAGTATTAATAAATGATACTTCTATATCTAATTGCGTAAATTCTGGTTGGCGATCAGATCGTGAATCTTCATCACGAAAACACTTTGCTATTTGATAATATTTATCGAAACCAGATATCATTAATAGTTGTTTAAATATTTGTGGTGATTGAGGTAAATAATAACGATAATTACTGTTAATTTTACTGTATACTACATAATCTTGAGCTCCATCATAAGATGGGTTTGCTAGTATTGGAGTATCAATATATAAAAAATTATTTTTTGTCATAAACCTATTGATAATATAAAATACTTTTGAACGTATTTTAATATTATTAGTCATTCTTTTACTACGTAAATCTAAATAACGAAATTTTAATCTTTTTTCCTCATTTACAATATTATTAATATTAATTGGTAAAACACTAGACTGATTTATTATATCTAAATCAATTACTAATATTTCTACATTATTAATAATTTCCTTTTTTTGATTTTTTAATTTATTTTGTACTATGCCAATGACTTTAATGCAAAATTCATTTTTTAATTTCATTACTTGATTAAAAACATACTTATATTTAGGAATACAACATAATTGAATAACTCCATAATGATCACGTAAATCAATAAAGATTAATTTTCCTAAATTTCTTATACAATTTACCCAGCCATAAATTATTACTTGTTTGTTGATATGTGATATATTTACCATACCACAATATAATCTTTGCATTAATTTACCTATTGATATTAATTAATATCATCACTATATTATAATTATAACATAATAATAGTTTACATAAAGTACTTTATTAACTAATTTTTTAAGTTATCATATAAAAATTTATGAATATAAATTCAATAATATCGATAAAACTAAAACAAATTTTATCAACCTTAAATATAAAAAAAAATACTGATACTTTGTCAGTTAAAGCAATTAAATATACTAAATTTGGTCATTATCAAATTAATGGTATAATTACTTTAGCTAATATTATCAAAATAGAACCTATAATATTAGCAAAAAATATAAAAGATAAATTAGAATTACTTTATATAATAGATAAAATTACTATTATTAATGTAAATTTTATAAACATTTTTTTAAAAATTAATTGGTTATCTTGTAACTTAAAAAAATTAATAAATTCTTCAAGATTAAATGTAAGTTTAATAGAAAGATCAAAAAATATTATTATTGATTATTCTTCACCTAACATAGCTAAAGAAATGCATGTAGGTCACTTACGATCTACTATTATAGGTGATGCTATGGTAAGAATATTAAAATTTTTAGGACATAATGTAATAAAAATCAATCATATAGGTGATTGGGGTATACCTTTTAGTATATTAATTACATATTTAGAAAAAATTAATATTAATATAAATAATGAATTAATTAGTAATATTAAGTTATTAGACAAATTGTATAAAAAAGCAAAAAAACAATATGATAATAGTTCTGATTTTGTTAATAAAGTGAATTCTAATTTAATAAAATTACAAAATGGTGATATTTATTATAATAAAATATGGTGTAAAATAGTTGATGTTACAATAAAAAATAATCAAATTATTTATGATTTACTAAATGTTACATTAAATAATACTGATAATATAGGAGAAAGTTTTTATAAAAATATGTTATTAAGTATTATTAATGATTTGCAAAATAAAGGAATTGCAATTAGTAAAAATTATTTGTCATTAGTAACAATAAATAACAATAAAAAAAATAAGTTTAATAATCCTACTTATGTAGTAATTAGAAAAATGGATGGTACTTATTTATATTCTACTACTGATATTGCATCTATTAAATACAGATATGAAATACTGAAAGCTGAAAAAATTATTTATTATGTGGATTCTCGTCAACAAAATTATTTTAATAATATATTTTTTATAGTACGTGCAGCTAATTATGTACCAAAATCAGTTAAATTAGAACATCATATTTTAGGTATGGTATTGAATAAAGATAATAAACCATTTAAAACCCGTGAAGGTAATACAATAAAATTAATAGACTTATTGAATGAGTCAATTAGACGAGTAAGTATTATTATAAAAAATAAGTATCCTGAAATTAATAATAAAAAATTAGTTAGAATATCTAAAATTATTGGTATTGGAGCAATTAAATATTTTGATTTATCAAGGAATCGTTCCTCTGATTATGTTTTTAATTGGGATAAAATTTTAAGTTTGCGTGGTAACACAATAATTTATATACAATATGCTTATATTCGTATTAATTCTATATTAAAAAAAATTAATATTAAAAAATATAAGTACTGTAATTATAAATATTATTTTAATACAAATGAAGAAATTTTGTTAATTATACATATTCTAAGATTAGAAGAAACAATCAATAATGTATCTAAATATGGTACACCACATTTATTATGTGATTATTTATACAAGTTAGCTAACTTATTTTCTAATTTTTATGAAAATTGCTACGTATTACAGTCTGGTTTAAAAATAAAAATTAGCAGAATATTACTATTAATAGTAACTTCTCTAACTATTAGAACTAGTTTAAACCTATTAGGTATAGATATTGTAGATAAAATATAAAAAATATTAAAAATTATAATAGAAATAAAAAATTTCTTTTAATTTTAATCCAGTAATCCATAATGTAAAAAAGTATACTAATATTCCTATCATAATTAATAATGAGATTCTAATTAATCTATAGAATATTGAAATATTATCCCAACTTGGCATTAATGCTAATAATTTTATTAAAATAAAAGACATAACTAAAACTGATATTATTATTTTAAACAAAAAATTAGCTACATTATAATTAAAGAAAAATAATTTATTTTTTAACAAATAAAAGTATAAAAAAATAACTTGTATATAGTAAGAAACAATATTAGATATAGATAAACCTAAATTATCAAATATATATACAAATAATATATTCATAATTTGTGTTAATACAATTATAATTAAAGACATTTTAATTAATACTTTAGTATTATTACGAGAATAAAAACTAATTGTTAATAATTTAGTTAATACTAATCCAATTAATCCAGTTGAATACACACTTAACAATTTTTGTATCATACACAAATCGTGTACTGAAAAATTATTATATTGAAATAATGTAATAACTATTGGATAAGATAATATTATTAAAGCAATAGTACTAGGAATAACAAAAATAAAACATAATTTTATACCCCAGTTCAATTGCTTTAAATAATTATTCATATCATTTTGTATAAAACTACGTGATAGTATTGGTAATAATATAGTATTTAATGATGTAATTAATAATCCAGCTGGTAACTCAATAATTCGATCAGCATAATATATCCAAGATAATGATCCAGATACAAAAAAAGAAGCAAATATGGTATTAATAATATTTGATATTTGATTTATAGAATTAATAATAATAACTGTACTAATATTTTTTAATAAGTTAAATAACTTTTTATAATTAAAATTAAATTTAGGAAATACTAACATATTAATTTTTTTTAAAAATATAAGTTGATAACATAATTGTATTATACCACCAATAATGACAGACCAAGCTAATCCAAGAATTGGTGTACTAAATAAATTATTAAATAATAAAGTAAATGTAATCATACTAATATTTAAAAAAATAGATGTAGTTAAAGAAATTACTTCATAACCCCAAACATTTAATATTGCACTAGTAAAAGTTATAAATAAAATTAAAATTATATATGGAAAAATAACTCTAGATAATTTTATTGTTAGTAAAAGAATATATTTTTTTTTAATAAAACCAGGAGCAATTAAAATAATAATTTTAGGCATAAAAAAAATAGTAATTATTATAACTATTAGCAATAGTATTATAAATAATCCGGATATATAGGCGATAAAATTGTAAGTATCTATAAGATTACCATTATTTTTATATTTAGTTAAAACTGGAACAAATACTTGTAATAAAATCCCATCAGAAAAAATTTTTCTGAACAAATTAGGTAATTTAAATGCTAATAAGAAAGAATCTAACATCCAATTAATTCCAAACACTCTTGCTATCGTTATATCACGAACAAATCCTAATATTCTAGAAACTAGTGTTACTAAGCTAACTTTTACTAATAATCTTATTAACAACATTTATTAAATTAAATTAATAATAAATCATTATGAATAATACATATTAAGTAACTGATTAATAAAACAAAAATATAGATAATAATAATTAATACCAAATTAAATTATGTATTATATTATAATATATTATAATATAGTTAATTAATTGTTTTAATGACTTAAAAACTATGGTGAGATGTCCGAGTGGTTTAAGGAGCATGCCTGGAAAGTATGTATACAAATTTAGTATCGAGGGTTCGAATCCCTCTCTCACCGATTAATTAGAATAATTTTAATAAAAATTTTAATTAAAAAATTTTTTATTAAAAATCTAGGTTTAAAATAATATAAATTAATACTTTTATGTTATTATATGGACAAAATAGATATATAGTTGTTAACTTAAAATTTTTATTAAAATTATTCTAAATTTTTATAATGTTAATATTTTAATAATACGGATAATAATATGCATATAAAATTAAATGATATAATAAAGAACCGTGTACAACAATTATCTGAACAACGTAATTGTACTATAGATGAATTATGTAATGAATTTATATATTCTTATCTGGAAAAAATTAATTTTAATAATAAAAAGGATAGTAAATTAGAATTACCTATTTCTACAGAATCTCTGAATAAACTTCATTTAGACATGAAAACACCAATCAATATATCTGAAATCAAATCGAATCATCCATTTATTAATTTATCTAATAGTATAATATCTCAATCTATAATACGTAATAGTATAACAAATTTTTGGTATTGTGAAGAAGAGATAATTGTACCTTACTTATTAGAACAAGTACATATTTCATCAGAAATATCAAATGATATTAATCTATTAGCAAATAAATTAACTAAAAAAATAAGAATAAGTAATAAGAAAAATATAAACAATAAAATTAATTTAGTACAAAACTTATTACAAGAATTTTCATTATCCTCAAAAGAGGGTGTTGCTTTAATGTGTTTAGCAGAAGCATTACTAAGAATACCTGATGATAGTACTAAAGATTTATTAATATATGATAAAATTTGTAACAAAAATTGGTCTAGCCATTTAGGAAATAAATCAATATTAGTCAATTTTGCCACAAGAGGATTAATAATAGTTAATAGATTAATATCAAATCAATATAATAAGAAAAATAAGAAAATTTTTGGTAGAAATTTTATAAATAAAAATATTAATTTTATAATAAGAAAAGTAATAAATATTGTTATGCAATTAATAGGAAAACAATTTGTTACTGGTGTAAATATAAATTCAGCAATAAAAACGGCTAGTAAATTAGAGAAAAATGGATTTCGTTATTCATATGATATATTAGGAGAAGCTGCATTAACTAACAATGATGCATTATCATATACTAATGCTTATCAAGAAGCAATTCACATAATTGGTAAATCTGCTAATGGCTTAGGTATTTATAATGGACCAGGTATATCAATAAAATTATCAGCTTTATATCCTAGATATTGTCGTCTACAATATGAATCTGTGATGAAAGAATTATATCCCCGTTTATTACTATTAACATTATTAGCTAAAAAATATGATATTGGATTAAATATTGATGCAGAAGAATCTAGTAGATTAGAAATTTCATTAGATTTACTAGTTAAATTATGCTATGAACCTAAACTAAGAGGTTGGAATGGCATTGGTTTTGTTGTTCAAGCATATCAAAAAAGATCAATAAAAGTTATTGATGAATTAATACAACTAGCAAAAAATACTAAACGTCGTCTTATGATTAGATTAGTCAAAGGTGCTTATTGGGATAGTGAAATTAAAAATGCTCAAGTATATGGATTAATCGATTATCCTGTATTTACCAGAAAAATATATACTGACTTATCATATTTAGCTTGTGCAAAAAAATTATTATCTGTACCACAATATATATATCCTCAATTTGCCACACATAATGCTCATACCTTATCATCAATTTATTATTTTGCTGGGAAAAATTATTATGAAGGACAATATGAATTTCAATGTTTGCATGGTATGGGAGAAACATTATACAATAATGTTGTTGGTAATAAATTTGATAAATTAAATAGACCATGTCGTATATATGCTCCAGTTGGTTCATATAATACTTTATTATCTTATTTAGTAAGAAGATTATTAGAAAATGGAGCTAATACATCATTTATTAATCAAGTATCTGATGATTCTATTCCTATAGAAGATTTAATTATTAATCCAATTGAAAAAATCATCTCATTAAAAAATACAGAAGGTAAAATAGGTTTATCTAATCCTAAAATACCTTTACCAAAAAATTTATATAATATGACTAGAATAAATTCATTAGGATTAGATATAAATAATGAGCAAACGTTAACTAATATTATCGTTAATTTACTAAATGAAAATAATTTATTTTATCAAGTAAAACCGATAATTAATTCTAATTATATTTCTGAAGGTACAGTATATCAGATAATAAATCCAGCGAATAATAATGATATTATTGGAACATGTCAAGAATCATCATTAGATGATGTAAATAAATCAATTATAATAAGTAAAGATAGTGCTAAACACTGGATTAGTAAAACTTATTATGAACGTGCTGTAATATTAAATAAAGCTGCTGATTTAATAGAAAAAGATATGTATAGTTTTATTGGATTATTAATTCGTGAAGCAGGAAAAACTATTATAAATGCCATATCAGAAATTAGAGAAGCTATAGATTTCTTAAGATATTATTCTTATCAAGCTAATAACTACTTTGATGATAATTATTATCCGTTAGGAATAGTGGTGTGTATTAGTCCTTGGAATTTTCCATTAGCTATTTTTATTGGTCAAATAGCTGCTGCTTTAGTAGTTGGTAATACAGTAATTGCTAAACCAGCAGAACAGACCCCAATAATTGCAAGTAAAGTAGTTGAAATTATGCTTAACGCAGGTATTCCTGATGGAGTATTACAATTATTACCAGGAAAGGGAAAGATTATTGGCCCAGCTTTAGTAACAAATGATTCTATTAATGGTGTAATGTTTACTGGATCTACTAAAGTAGCTAAATTTTTACAAAATATTTTATTTTCTAGAGTAAAAGATAAAATTATACCTATTATTGCTGAAACAGGAGGTATAAATACTATGATTATAGATTCGTCAGCTTTAATAGAGCAAGCTATATTAGATATCATACAATCAGCATTTGATAGTGCTGGACAACGTTGTTCTGCATTAAGGTTATTATGTTTACAAAATGATATTGCTGATTGTGTATTATCTATGTTAAAAGGAGCAATATTAGAATATAAAATAGGTGATCCTAGTAATTTATCAACTGATATTGGTCCAGTAATTAGCAAAGAGGCAAAATTATTAATTGATAATTATATTGATAATATGAGAAAAAATGGACATGTAGTATGGCAAAGTAATAATTATTGTAATAATAACAATGGTTCATTTATTACACCAACAATTATTGAGTTAAATAATATTAATCAATTAAATAAAGAAATTTTTGGACCAGTTTTACATATAATTAGATATAATAAGAATGAATTAAACGATATAATTAAACAAATAAATCGTAATGGTTACGGATTAACATTTGGTTTGCAGACAAGAATAGAATATACTACCGATAATATAGTAAAACGTATTAATACTGGTAATTTCTATATAAATAGAAATATTATTGGAGCAGTAGTTGGTGTACAGCCATTTGGTGGTGAAAAATTATCTGGTACTGGCCCAAAAGCTGGTGGTCCTTTATATTTATATCGTTTAGTAAATAAAAAAAATAATCTTGTAGTACCTAGTATTTTAAAAGCACTAAATAAAATAGATTTTAATTATGAGGGTACTAGGTATTTATATAACACTTTATATAATTGGATAAAAGATAAGTATCCAAACATTGTTAGTATTTGTGATGAGTATAATAAGATATCTAATAGTGGTAATAGTTACTTATTAGATGGACCTACAGGTGAATTAAATAAATATAAATTATTACCTCGTAAATATATCTTATGTGTAGCTGATCAAGAAATTGATTTAGTGATTCAACTTGTTGCTGTATTTTGTATTGGTTCTTATCCAGTATTAATATCAAACTCGAAATTATGTTCTAAAATATTAACAATTCTACCAGAATTAATTAGAAACACTATTTTAGTGATTAATGATTGGTTTTCTAAACCAATTACTATTGATACTATCATAGTACATAGTAATAATATAGGTTTAAGTCATTTAATAAAATTTATTAGTGAATCTAAAAAAGAAGAACCTTTAATAAATATACAAAATTATAGTTTTGGCGATCATAAAATTTCATTAGAAAGATTATTGTTAGAACGTACTGTTAGCATTAATACTGCAGCTGTTGGAGGAAATACTACTTTAATTACTCAATAGTATTTAATAAAAGTAGGAGAGACAGGGATTCGAACCCTGGAAGAATATTTAAATTCTTAACGAATTTCGAATTCGTCCCATTAAACCTATCTCTGGCATCTCTCCTTAAATTAATAAAGATTCTAATGCTAAAGTAATCATATCATCAAAAGAATTTTGTTTTTCTAATATGCTAAGACTAGTTCTTTTTAAGACATGATCAGAAACAGTACATATTACTAATGCTTGAACTCCCAACTCAGCAGCAATACTGTATATTCCAGCTGCTTCCATTTCAATTCCTAAAATTCCATATTTATTTAACATATTTAATAATTTTTTTTTATTATAATCAGGTATGTAGAATAAATCAGTAGAAAAAATACTACCTACATGAATCTTAATATTAAGAATATTAGCAACATTTACTACATTACAAAGCATATTAAAATCAGCTACAGCAGAAAAATCATTATCCATAAAACGTATACGATTAATTTTAGAATTTGTACTAGCTGCCATACCAATAATAATATCTCGTAAATTTAATTCATGTTTTACAGCACCACAAGAACCAACCCGAATAATTTTTTTTACACCAAAGTCCACTATTAATTCTCTAATATAAATAGAACAAGATGGTATTCCTATACCATGTCCCATAACTGACATAATTTTATTTTTATAGTAACCAGTATAACCTAACATACCTCTAACATTATTTACTTCACGATAGTTAGTAAAAAATTTTTCTGCTATATATTTTGCTCTCATAGGATCACCTGGCATTAATATAACATCAGCAAAATCACCATATTTTGCATTAATATGTGTTGTTGTCATATAGCTTCCTTTTTAATTTACAAAATTGATGTACCATAACTCATCGGTGATAAATTAAAATACTTTACTATTGTTTGACCAATATCAGCAAAAGAATTACGATAACCATAATATTTAGATTTAATTTTAGGACCATAAATTAATATTGGTACAAATTCTCTGGTATGATCTGTACCATACCAAGTAGGATCACAACCATGATCAGCTGTGATAATAAGTACATCATTATTTTTCATTTTAGATATTATTTCAGATAATCTATAATCAAATAATTCTAAAGCTAAGGCATAACCAATAATATCTCTTCTATGACCATATAATTCATCAAAGTCAACAAAATTAGTAAATACAATAGTATTATTTTTTGCTGTATTAATTTCTGATACTAACTTATTAAATAAATTATTTATACCATAAGCTTTAATATGTTTGTTTATACCTACATGAGCATATATATCTGCAACTTTGCCAATTGATATAACAGTACCATTTTTTTCTTTAATAAGTTTTTGAAATACAGTAATTGATGGTGGAGTTAATGATAAATCACAACGATTTTTAGTTCTTATAAAATTGTTAGCATTATTGCCAGTAAAAGGCCTAGCTATTACCCGACCAATATTATAAGCACTACTATTTAGTATATTTCTTATACTAATACATAAATTATATAAATTAGATAATCCAAATATATTTTCATGGCAAGCTACTTGACACACAGAATCTGCTGAAGTATAAATAATTGGCTTACCAGTAATAATATGCTCTTCACCTAATTTCTTAATTATTTCAGTACCTGATGCATGACAATTGCCAAGAACCCCAGATAAATTATTCATTTCACAAATTAAATTTAATAAATTATCAGGAATACTATTATTTAATTTATCAAAATAGTGCCAACTTGGTACTAATATACCAGCTATTTCCCAATGTCCAGATATTGTATCTTTACCACTAGTTAATGAACTAGCATAAGCATAACTACCAATAATATTTGTTTGTAAATTCATACCAATAGGATAACAATTAGTAGCATATTGAATAGTTTTTACTAAACCTAGAGATGATAAATTAGGTATTTTTAAAATTTTATGCTTACTATAATAATAGTACTCAGCAATATGACCTAATGTATTAGCACCAATATCACCAAATTTATTTGCATCATTTGTAGAACCAATACCTAATGAATCAATAATAATTAAAAATAAACGTTTCATGAGTAGTATTATTAGTATTACTAATTTATATAATAAAATAAATATAATTTATGATTACATCATAATGATATAGTAAAATTATAACCAAAAATAATTAATTAATAGCTTTCATACTTAAACGAATACGACCATTACGTTCTACTTCTAATACTTTTACTGGTATTTTTTGTCCTATTTTAACAAAATCACTAATGTTTTTCACATGTCTATTAGTAATTTGAGAAATATGAACTAAACCTTCTTTACCTTTTATGCTAAAAATTATACCAAAATTTACAATACGCATTACAATACCAATATATACTTGACCAACTTCTATATCTTTTATAAGATCATAGATACGTTTTATTGCCATATCAGCTTGACTATAGTTACATGCAGCAATTTTAACAGTACCATCATCATGTATATCTATACTAGTATTTGTTTCTTCCGTTAATGACTTAATAACTAAACCACCTTTACCAATAATAGTCTTAATTTTACTTGGATTAATTTTGATTGTATAAATACGAGGAGCAAATTTAGAAATATCAGCTCTAGGTTTATTAATATTACTTGACATAACATCCAAAACATGTATACGTGCTTCTTTGCTAAAGAATAAAGTTTCTTTAATCATATCAAACGTAACACCGTGAATTTTAATATCCATTTGTATTGCAGTAATACCATAATAATCACCAGCGATCTTGCAATCCATATCTCCAAAATAGTCTTCATTACTTATTATATCGCTAAGTATAATAAATTTATCATGATTTTTAATTAATCCCATAGCAACACCAGCAATGGCTGTTTTTATAGGTACTCCAGCGTCCATTAATGATAAAGATGCACCACATACCGAAGCCATAGATGACGAACCATCAGATTCTGTTACTTCAGATACCAAACGTATAGTATAAGAAAATTTGTTATTATAAGGTAATACAGGAATAATTGCTCGTTTAGCTAAATAACCATGACCAATTTCTCTACGTTTAGGAGAACTAATAATTCCTATTTCACCAACACAATATGGTAAAAAATTATAATGTAATAAAAATTTATCTACTCGTTCTCCTAATAATTCATCAACATTTTGAGCATTACGTTCTGTACCTAATGTAGTACTAACTAAAGTTTGTGTTTCTCCACGAGAAAATAATGCTGAACCATGTGTTCTAGGTAAAATACCTAATACAATATTAATATCACGAATATCATTAAACTTACGACCATCAATACGGATACCATTATCTGTAATAAGATCACGCATAACTATTTTCTCAGCTCTGGATATTAAAATAGATAATTCATTCGGATTAATATCATTATATTGTAATGTCAGTGATTGCATAATATTATTTTTTATATTACTAATTATAGCAATTCGATCACGTTTATCACCATTTAACGGATATATGTTACATAAATTATTTTTAAATAATACACAAATGTAATTTATTAAATTAGTAGTATCTATTTTTGGTATTATAAATTTATTAACATTTAATTTATCTACTAATAAATTAATGTTGTCTATTACAACTTGTTGTTTTTCATAACCAAATCTAATTGCATCTAACATTTTACGTTCATCAATTAACTTAGCTGCACCTTCAATCATAATAATTGCTTGTGATGTACTAACAACTATTAAATCTAAACTACTATTAGTAGTAATAGTAGAAGTATTAGGGTTTAAACAATAATTTTCATTTATGTAACCTACTCTAGCAACTCCAATTGGTCCTAAAAAAGGAATATCAGATATAGAAATAACTGCAGATACTCCAATAATGGCTGCAATATCGGGATAAACTTGTGGATTTACAGATATTACAGTAATTGTAATTTGTATTGAATAATAAAAATCTTCAGGAAATAATGGTCGAATAGCGCGATCTATTAATCTTGAAATTAATACTTCACTTTCTGTAGGACGACCTTCTCTTCTAAAGAAACCACCAGGAAAACGCCCAGCAGCATAAGTACGTTCTTGGTAATTTACTACCAACGGTAAAAACGAACTATTAATTTCTGTTTGTTTAATATATACCATGGTGACTAAAACCATAGTGTCATCAATATTAACAGTTACTGATGAAGTAGCTTGTCTAGCAATTCTACCAGTTTCAATAATTACATTATTATTACCATAAGTAAATTTTTGAGAAATTATTTTTTGCAAAACCATTCCTTATCTTAGTTTAAATCAGTAATAAACAATTTAAAAATGTAGATTAGTAAAATTATTTAAACTTATTAACGTAATTTTAATAATTTAACTAAATTATTATATCTTAATATATTAATTTTTTTCAAGTAATTTAATAATTTCCTACGTTTATTTACCATACTTAATAAGCCACGTTTACCATGATAATCTTTTTTATGTTTTAGGAAATGTTGTTGAAGATTATTAATTCTTTGACTAAGAAGTGCAACTTGTACTTCTGTTGCGCCACTATTTTTTTCAGACTTACCAAAACTAATAATTATTTTCTTTTTTTGATAATATGAACACATAATATATCCTATAAAATAAATTTATAATCTAAAGACTATCTATAATTTACTATAAATAAATTTAGTATCTAATATTTTTAATTAAATTAATAACTTTTATATTTTTTAGTAAACTGTCATCAGACAGAAAAACTATATGTTGTATTTTTTTTAACAACACATGTTTATTTATATGATACTTAATATAATTAGTAGCCTTTATTAAAGGTCTAATACTAAAGTTTATTTGATTTATATTGTTTTTATTTAAGGAAGTAACAAATACTTTAACATAATGTAAATCACTAGAAATTAATATCTTTGAAATAGTAATAATTCCAATATTAGGATTATTTAATTTATATAATATTATTTTTGTAATTTCTTTGTATAAAACTTTAATAATACGTTGTGTTCTATGTTTTTTTTGTATAAACATAATATATTTAAATTTATTTTTAACTAAATACTTTAATAGTATCACCAATTAATATGTTATTGTAATTTTTTATAACTATACCACAATCCATACCATTTCGTACTTCATTAACATTATCTTTAAATCTTTTTAATGACTCGATAATACCACTAAATATAATTTTATTATTTCTTAATATATTAATATTAGCATACTGCTTAATATTTCCGTTAATAACCATACAACCAGCAATAGTATAGCTTTTAGATATAAATATATTACGAACTTCAGCCACACCTAATAATTTTTTTGTTGGTACCTGATTTTGATAAATCGTATTATCAATTATTTGTTTTATATCGTCAATTAAATTATAAATTACTGAGTAACATTTAATACATACATTATTATTAGCACTAATTTTGCGTATATAATTATTGATTTTTATATTAAAACCAATAATTATTGCTTTAAATGAATTAGCTAGTAAAATATCTGTTTCATTAATATCACCGATACTAGAATTTATAATCTTAATTTGTAATACATCATTTGATAATTTATTCAATGTATTAACAATTACTTCATTAATTCCATAAGTATCAGTTTTTATTAAAAAATTTAATTTACTTACTTTTTTGTTATTATTATTAAATATATTATTAATATTTAATTCTTCTATATTATTAATTTTTAATTCGTTTATTTTTCGTTTTCTGTATTCTAAAATATTTTTAATATATTTTTCATCATTTAAAGAAACTAATAAATCACCAGAATTAGCTAAATTAGATAAACCTAATATTTTTACTGGAGTAGACGGTAATGCTGTAGTAACACGGTTATTATTATCATCATACATAGCTCGTACACGACCATGAGTTAATCCACATAATATCAGATCACCTATTTTCAATGTACCTTCATGAATTAAAACAATTACTATTGGTCCACATTTTTTATCTAAATATGATTCTATTATTGTTCCTTTAACTGGTCCATTAAATACTGTTTTTAAATTAAGTAATTCTGTTTGTAAAAATATTGTTTGCATTAAATCATCATTAATACCAATACCTAGTTTAGCTGATATATAAACAAATTGATTTTCTCCTCCCCATTCTTTTGATATTATGTTGTACTTAGCTAAATCACGTTTAATTTTCTCTATATTAGAATTAGATTTATCTATTTTATTAATTGCAATAATTATTGGTATCTGATGTAATTTTGCTTGTTCAATAACTTCAATGGTCTGGGGCATAACACCATCATCTGCTGCTATAATTAGTACGATAATATCAGTAATTTTTATTCCTCTAATTCTCATATTAGTAAATGAATTATGTCCTGGAGTATCTATAAAAGTAATAGTTTTATTATTTTTTTTTATTTGATACGCTTTAATAGTTTGAGTAATACCACCAATTTCTTGATTAACTAAATTAGTTGATCTAATAAAATCTAATAATGATGTTTTTCCATGATCAACATGTCCAGCAATAGTAATAATTGGTGATCTAAATTTTAATATTGGATTTTTATTAGGGGAAATATTAATTAAATTATCTTCTAACTTATTCTTATTACAAAAAGTTACTTTATGACCCATATCTTCTACTATTAACTGTATAGCTTCTTGACTAAGAATATCACTGCAATTAACTATACTTCCTAATTTTGCCATTAAATCAATTATTTTTGACGATTTTACAGAAATTTTATTAGCTAATTCTGTTACTGTCATAGTTTTGTTAATTATTATATTACGACTAATATGATGTTTTGGTTTGTTAAATTTATGTGTTAAAATAGATTGCTGTGTACTATGTATTTTAATATTATCTAATTTATTATTTAGTTTTTCATTAGATGCAAATTTAAAATTTTCTATAGAATTATTACTCTTGGTAAACTTATTTAACAGTGTATTGGTATTAATATCATCATGTTCTATATGACACTTTTTGTTAGAAATAATATTACTTTTATTTTTTGATTTTACATATTTTTTTTTAGTAATATTATTTATATTATTTATAGAATAAACAGATTTATTTTGATTATCAAAATTAGTACTTAATTTTCTAGATAATTGATTATTAGTATATTCATCATTAATAGTATTATCGTTAGTATATCTATTTTTATTTAAAAATATTTTTTTTTTGTAAATACTTGTTTTTTTGCGTATCTCAACTTTTATTGATTTATTTTGACCTTTATTATCAAGAATATTTAGTGTACTTCTTTTTTTTCTTTGCAAAATTAATTTATTTATTATCATATATCAATAACCATAATATAGTTAAAATATCTAATTTATCTTATTTTACTTAAATAAAGTATATTTATCAAAAATATTATATATTTATTAATGTGATTTATTAAACCAACATAAATCACGTGCTGCCATAATTAATTCTCCTGCTTTTTTATTATCTAATTCTTTAATATCTACTAAATCATCAATACTTTGTTCTGCTAATTTTTCTAATGTAGAAATATTTCGTGATATTAGTTTTGTTAATATATTTTCATCTATACCAGGTAATTTTAATAACATATTAGTATGTGATTGATCATAATTTTTATTTTTAAGATTATTGCAATGAATTATATTTTTTGCTTTCTCTTGAATTAATAATATTTCGTTACGATCTATTGTTTTTATTTCTAGTAGTTCGTTTTCAGAAATATATGCTAATTCTTCAATAGAAGAAAAACCATGATCTACTAATATTTTAGCTGTAGATACATTAATTAATAATTTTTCTGTAAAATCATTTAATAAAATTTGTTCTTCAGCTTTATGTTTAGCTTCTAACATAGCAGAAGTCATAACATTCAATTCCCAACCACTTAATTGAGATGCCAATTTAATGTTTTGTCCATTACGACCAATAACTTGTGCTAAATTACTTTCTTCTACTGCAATATCCATAGCATGCTTATCTTCATCTACTATAATTGATGATACATCTGCTGACGTTATAGCATTAATAACAAATTGTGCTGGATTATCAGCCCATAAAATAATATCAATTCGTTCTCCACCTAATTCATTAGATACAGCTTGTACTCTAGCTCCTCGCATACCTACACAAGCACCAATAGGATCAATTCTCTTATCATTAGTTTTAACAGCTATTTTTGCTCTTAACCCTGGATCTCTAACTACTGCTTTAATTTCAATTATTTCTTCATTAATTTCTGGTACTTCTATACGAAATAACTCTATTAACATAGCTGGTTTTACTCTACTAATGAATAATTGTGCTATCTTATTTTCTGGCTTTACGGCATATAATATACCTTTTACTCTATCGCCTATACGAAAATTATCTCTAGGTAACATATCTTCTTTTAAAATTATAGCATCAGCATTATTACCTACATCAATATTTATACCATCTCTATTAATTCTTTTAACAATCCCAGTAATTATTTTTCCTTTACGATTTACAAAATGTTCTAATATTGTTGCCCGTTCTGCTTCACGTACTTTTTGTATTATTACTTGTTTAGCAATTTGAGTAGTTATTCTATCAAAATTAACTGACTCAATTTCATCTTCTATATAATCACCAATTTGAACATCTTGTTTATCTAACAAAGCAGCATCGATAGTAATTTCTTTTGTTGGTTGAGTAACTTCATAAACGACTAACCAACGTCTAAAAGTACTAAAACTACCAGATCTTCGATCTATACTAACACGAACTTCTATATCATGTGAATATTTTTTCTTTGTTGCTACAGCAATAGCAAGTTCTAATGTTTCAAAAATCTTTTCTCTCGTAACTAATTTTTCATTTGAAACTGCTTCTACAACAGCTAAAATTTCTTTATTCATTCTAATTATCTCAAATTAATTACAATATTATGAATAGTATTAATTCTTAATTTTATATATAGTTATATATTTCTTATTTATTGTAATAAAATTATATTATTACATATTATTTATAATTTTATTATCTAAAATAATTATAAATAATACTACTTAATATAATAAGTATAAAATTATTATATCTATTAAAATTACATTATTAAATAATTTGTATTTAATATCTATTATTTTATTACGTATATCAAAATTTTTTTGAGTTATAAACAATATAATCTTTTATTACTTTAAATAAAGTAAATTATTACAAATAACATAAATATTAATAAATTAATTAATAAAATACCGAGGACGGGATTTGAACCCGTAAACCAAAATAATGTGGCACTACCACCTCAAGATAGCGTGTTTACCAATTTCACCACCTCGGTAAAATAAAATATTTAATTAAAATAACAATTATAAATATTGTTTATTTATTAAAATTTTTTTTTAAACATTTAATATGTTTTGATGATTGCCAAATATTGTCTTTATTTTCAATATTTTTAGTTAAATTAGCTAATAATAAACTAAACAAAAAAAATAATATTGCCAATATTATTGTTAGCTTAATTATAGTATTTCCAGTATTAATTGAGTTAGATAATATATTAGATATATTATGCGTATTAAATGTTAATCCAATATCATATTTTTTATTTTGTAACATTATAACTATAATTAAAATAGTTGATACTAATAAAAACATAATTAGTAATATTTTGTACATGTTTTCCACCTAAAGTATAAAATATTTAGATAATATAAATTTAAATAAATTAGTTTTAAGTTTTAAATCAAAAATTTTTAGGATTTAATATCTATTATAAATGTTATATCTATAGTTATTTAACTAATAAACTATAAAATTAGTGAATAGCACAAATCATTTATTTTATATTACTATATAAAATATGTAAACTATTATAGTATAAGATAATAATTATTATAATATTATAAAACAGCTACACTAAAATAATAATATTTTAATTTTTAATAGTTAAAGTAGATTTAACTATTTTTAAAGCTGCAGCAGTTTGTGCAACATCATGTACACGAATAATATTTGCTCCATTAATTACAGCAATTACTGCACAAGCAATACTACCATATAATGATTTAGTAGTACCAGTTAATTTACTTATCATAGATTTATGTGACATACCTACTAATAATGGTAACTTAAATTTACTAAAAACATTTAATTGTGACAACAAAGTATAATTATGAGATAAGTTTTTACCAAAACCAAAACCAGGGTCTAATATTATTCTATTTTGTTTAATACCATATTTTTGATATTTTTTAATCTGGTAACTAAAATACTCACTAATTTCTAAAAGTATATTAGAATAAAATGGAAAGATTTGCATATTTTTTGGTGTACCTTTTATATGCATAATACAAACTAATAAATCATTACTAGCCATTAATTTTAATGTTTTTTTATCAAATGGATATATACTATTAATTATATCGACACCAGCTAATACACTTTCCTTAATAACTTCAATTTTTGAAGTATTTACGGATATAATAGTATCAAAACGTTTTTGTAATTCTAGTACTACTGGTATTACTCTATCTAATTCTTCATTTATACTAATATGTTCAGAACCTGGTCTGGTTGATTCACCTCCAATATCTATTATGGTAGCTCCATCATTAATCATATTAGAGACATGATTAATAATTTTATTAATAGTATTATATTTTCCTCCATCAAAAAATGAATCTGGAGTAACATTTAATATACCCATAATACAAGGATCAGAAAAATTTAAAACATGATCATTAATAATTAAATTCATATATATTTAATTTAATAAAATAATTTAATACTAATTATTATTTTCTTTAATATTATCATTCCAATTTGCTGGTGGTCGTACAGTTTTACGTAACATAAGATCGTCAATTTGTAATGCATCAATAGTTTCATATTTTATCAAAGCATCTTTCATTGCATGTAATATATCGATATTATCTAATAATAATTTATATGCTCTATTATAATTATGTTCTATTAATAATTTTACTTCCTGATCAATAATACGCGCCGTTTCATCAGACATATGTTTAATTTTTGCTACCGATCTTCCTAAAAATATTTCTCCTTCTTCTTCAGCATATAATAGTGGTCCTAATTTATTTGAAAATCCCCATTGAGTAACCATATTTCTAGCTATGGATGTTGCTATTTTGATATCATTTGCTGCTCCAGTAGATACCATATTAACTCCATAAATAATTTCTTCTGCTAATCTACCACCGTATAATGTAGAAATTTGACTTTCTAGTTTTTGTTTACTAGCATTAATGGTATCATTTTCTGGTAAAAAAAATGTTACTCCTAAAGCTCTACCTCTAGGAATAATAGTAACTTTATGTACTGGATCATGTTCTGGTACTAAACGACCAATAATAGCGTGTCCAGCTTCGTGATAAGCCGTTGATTCTTTTTGTATTTCTGTCATAACCATTGATCTACGTTCAGAACCCATAATAATCTTATCTTTAGCCTTTTCAAATTCTAACATGGATACTACTCTTTTATTTCTTCTAGCTGCAAATAAAGCAGCTTCATTAACTAAATTAGCTAAATCTGCTCCAGAAAAACCAGGAGTACCTCTTGCAATAAGAGATACATTAACATCTGAAGATAACGGTACTCTACGCATATGAACAATTAAGATTTGTTCTCTACCTCTAATATCTGGTAATCCAACTACTATTTGTCTATCAAATCTACCAGGACGTAATAATGCTGGATCTAGTACATCAGGTCTATTGGTAGCTGCAATAACTATTATACTATCATTTCCATCAAAACCATCCATTTCTACTAACATTTGATTTAATGTTTGTTCCCTTTCATCATGACCTCCACCAAGACCAGTACCCCTTTGACGTCCAACTGCATCTATTTCATCAATAAATATAATACACGGTGAAGATTTTTTTGCTTGATCAAACATATCTCTCACTCGAGAAGCTCCAACTCCAACAAACATTTCAACAAAATCAGAACCAGATATTGTAAAAAATGGCACTTTAGCTTCACCAGCAATAGCTTTAGCTAGTAAAGTTTTACCAGTTCCTGGAGGACCAACCATTAAAACCCCTTTAGGCATTTTTCCTCCTAATTTTTGAAATCTATTAGGTTCTCGTAAATAATCAACTAATTCACTAACTTCTTCTTTTGCTTCATCGCAACCAGCAACATCTGCAAAAGTTGTCTTTACTTGATCATCAGTTAACATTCGTGCTTTACTTTTTCCAAATGATATTGCTCCCTTTCCACCTCCTTGCATTTGTCTCATAAAAAATATCCATACACCAATTAACAATATCATAGGAAACCAAGAAATAAATATAGATGTTAATAAACTAGGTTCTTCTGGTGGTTCTCCTATAATTTTAATATTTTTATTTAACATAATATCTAATAATTTAGAGTCATTTATTGGAATATAAGTAATATATTGATTGCTATCTTTTTTAATCACAATAATCTCTCTACCATTAATATGTACTTCTCTAATTTGATCTTGATTTATATCATATATAAAAGTAGAGTAGTCAACTCTACGATTATTAGAGTCATTAAAACCAAAATTTTGAAATATTGATATTAATATAATAGCAACAATCAACCAAATTACTAAATTTTTTATCATATCGTTCAAGAAACTAGCTCCATCTAATATTTTTAAAAAATTAGCTTCATTTTATTAACTAAAACTTATATTTTATCGCTATAATATATACTTCTTTCGATTTTGACTTAGAAGCAATTGGTTTGTCAATTTTTACATAAGTAAATAATAAACTAATTATTTTCATATATCTATTTATTTCCTCGTTATAAAAAATTTTCATAATCAGGTTACCATTTTTTGTTAATACCTTTCTACATAATAATATTATTTTAATTAACAAATTATAAAAATTTTTATTATCTACCAAAGATATACCACTAATATTTGGTGAAGCATCAGATAATACTAGTTGTATATTATTTCTTCCTATTTTTATTAACTTATGAAATATTTTATTATTACAAAAATTTCCTTGTATAAATTTAACACCATTAATAGGATACATAGATAAAATATCACAAGCAATAATTTTACCACTAGGTTTAATTTTATTAATAGCATATTGTGACCAACTACCTGGGGAAGAACCTAAATCTATTACATTAATATTAGGTTTAAATAAATTATATTTACGATTTATTTCGTCTAATTTAAACCAAGATCTTGCTCGTAATTTATTTTGTTTTGCTTTTTTAGTAAAAAAATCACTAAAATTAATTTTTAACCAATTATTAATCATATGATACTAAAATAAAATTTATTAACTACATTTTTAATATAAAACTTGTTATTAAACAATTATAAGTATTCTATTTTAACAATTTCGTATTTTATTTCACCTCTTGGTGTATTTACAATAACTATATCAGATACTTTTTTACTTATAATACTTCTTGCTATTGGTGAATGTATAGAAATTAAATTATTTTTTATATTAGCTTCATCATCTCCGACAATACAATATTTTTGACTTTCATTAGTTTTAATATTTCTTAAACTAACAGTAGCACCAAAGATAACACAATTATTATTAATTACTTTAGTTACATCAATAATATGAGCATTAGCTAATTTTAATTCTATTTCATATATTCTTTTTTCACAAAATATCTGTTGTTCTTTTGCTGCATGATATTCAGCATTTTCTTTTAAATCACCATGAGATCTAGCGTCAGATATTGCTTTAATTATATTTGGTCTACGTACATTTTTTAAATAATTCAATTCATTTTTTAACTTAACAACACCATTTATTGTCATAGGAATTTTATTCACAAATAATTCTCCTATATTAATTATATATAATCATTAACTAATGAGTCATAAAATATTAATCAAAATAATAAATTAATAAAATATACTAAAATTAATTTACTAACTATTTATATAATTTATTGAATTTTTTATAATTTGTTATAAATTTTGCTAAATCATAACATAATTTATTTAGTCCATTTTTATTAAATGCAGAAATAATATAATAATTTATATGATAATTAATATTTTTAATTACATTACATATAATACTATGTAATTTAACTTTTGGTACTAAATCAATCTTATTAAATACTAACCAAAATGGCTTATTTATTAATTGTTTATCGTAGTAATATATTTCGTTTTGAACAACATTAATACTATTTAATAAATCTTTATCTGTCAAATCAACTATATGTAACAATATAGTACATCTTTTTAAATGTTTTAAAAAACTTATACCTAAACCAGTACCATGAGAAGCTCCATAAATAATTCCTGGGATATCAGCTACAATAAAACTAATATTATTTATTTGTACTACACCAAGTTTAGGTATTAAAGTTGTAAAAGGGTAACTTGCTATTTTTGATTTTGCTGAAGATATAGCACATAGTAAAGATGATTTACCAGAATTAGGTAGTCCTATAAGACCAACATCAGCTAATAAAATCAATTCTAATTTAATTATTCGTTCTTCACCAATACTACCATTAGTACTAATTCTAGGAGTTCTATTTATAGAAGATTTAAAATGTGCATTACCAAATCCTGGTGATCCACCTTTAGCTATTAAAATACTTTGTTTATTAAATAATATATCTATTATTAGATTATTATTTGCATCTAATATTCTAGTTCCTATTGGAACAGCAATAATTTTATCTTTACCATTTTTACCAGTACAATTAAATCCCTTACCATGATGACCATTACTTGCTATAAATTTTTTTCTAAAATGAAAATCTAAAAGATTATTTTTATTTTTGTCAGCTACTATAATTATATTACCACCATAACCACCATCACCTCCATTAGGACCACCCCGAGGTATATATTTTTCTCTGCGAAAACTAATACATCCATTACCACCATTACCAGCTTTTACTATAATAGTAGCTTCATCAATAAATCTCATATTTAATAATTATATTATAAATAAATATGTAAAAAACATTAATATCTTATTTTGGTATTAAATAAACTAACTTATGTTTATTTTTCCCCCCTTTAGTAAAACAGACTTGTCCTTTAGTTAAAGCAAATAAAGTGTAATCTTTACCTATACCAACATAATTACCAGGATGAAAAGTAGTACCTCTTTGACGTAATATAATATTACCTGCTAAAACTATTTGTCCACCAAAACATTTAATACCTAATCTTTTACCTGGAGAATCACGACCATTTCTAGTAGAACCACCAGCTTTCTTATGTGCCATTATTATTACCTCTTAAATTCAATAAATATCTTTATATATTAAATATTATAATAAAATATCAATAATTTTTATTCGTGTAAACCATTGTCTATGACCATAATTCCTACGATAATGTTTTCTACGAATAAATTTAATAATTTTTATTTTTTTATTACGACTATGGTTAATTATTTTTGCTATTATAGAAATATTTTTAATATATGGATTACCAAATTTGCAAACATTGTTTTTGTAATACATTAAAATATTACTCATTTTAATAGTTGTACCAATTAATTTATCAATTTTTTCAATAGCAATAGTATCTCCTTTACTAACTAAATACTGTTTATTTCCACTACTAAATAATACATACATAAAAACTCCGAATTTTTAAATAAAATTTATACAACATAACTTAATTATATTATATTATTAATAATTATAAGATATTAATAATGTTTTTTATTATTATTAATATATAATTCAAAATATTTATTTTGAAATATTATTCATAATATGAATTTAAACTATAGTAATGAATTTTAAAAATATTATTAAATTAATTATTAAAAATATAAAAGTAGTAAATAATAAAATTACAAAACAATTATATTCTAAAGTTAATTTAGTTAATTAAATTAGTAATTACATAATTAATAATAGTAAAAAATAAATTAGATCAATATTAATTGCATTAATATCTTATGTTTTAAAATATAATAATATAAAACATCATGTAACCATTACAGTTATAATTAAATTTATACATAATGTAACTTTATTACATGATAATATTATTGATAAATCGATATTACGTAAAGGAAAAACTACAATAAATGTAGTATTTGGTAATACTGCTAGTATTTTAATAGGTAATTTTATTCATACTTGTTTATTTAAAATAATAACTACAATAAATTCATTAAAAGTATTAAAATCAATATTGCATGCTATAATAATATTATTGAAGGTGAAATTAACAATTAATAAATAAAAAAATCCTAATCTTTCTATAGAAGATATATACATATAATATATAAAAAACAGCTTGTTTATTTAAAGTATCTTCACAGATTTCAGTAATATTAGCTAGAGTAAGTAAATACCAAGACAAATTATTATGGAAGATATTTAGTAATGATATTCCAAATTATGAATAATTTAATTAATTAATTATATACCAAATAAAAAATTATAGAAAAAAGTAGAAAATAATTTACGTAATTGACAGATTAATCTTACCATTACTATATGTTATGTATTATGATAATCTATATCATACTAAATTAATAAAATAAATTTTTAAAAAAATAGTAGTAAACTAATTATAAAAATTATTAATACAATAAATCAATGTAATTCTATTAACTACATAAAAAATCTAGTTTTAATAAAAGCAAAAAAGCTGTATCATACTTAGATTGTTTAACACTTTTATATAATAAATAAGCATTAAAAAGATATTATAATAAAATAAGATTATTAGAATTATAATAAAAATTTAAATTAAGGATAATAAATGAACTTTAATAAATTACAAATCAGTAGTAATTTTCCTAAAGAAACATATGTAATTATCGAAATTTCATGTAATTCTAATCCTATAAAATATGAAATTGATAAAAATAATAATTTAATTTTTGTAGATAGATTTATACCTAGCCCAATTTTTTATCCATGTAATTATGGATATATTAATAATACTTTATCATTAGATGGAGATCCAATTGATGCATTAGTAATTACTCCATATCCTTTAAATATTGGTACAGTAATATTATGTAGACCAATAGGTTTATTAAAAACCATTGACGAATCAGGTAAAGATATAAAATTAATTATGGTACCTAGTAATAAAATTTGTAATGATTACAATAATATTGTTGATATTAACGATATATCAAATTCTTTAAAATCAAAAATTTCTTATTTTTTTGAAAATTATAAAAAATTAGAATTAAAAAAATGGACAAAAATTTATGGTTGGGCTAATAAGGAAGAAGCAAAAAAAGAAATGATAAAAGCTTTAAATAGAGTAAAACATAAAGATAATAGTTGAAATAATTACTTATAACCCTTTATCTTAAGAGTAATTTGTACTATTAATTCTTTTTCTATCGCAATGATTACATTATAATTACCAAGTTTTCTTATACTTTTTACTGGTAATTTAATTTCTTTATTTTTTAAATATACTCCATAATTTTTCATATATTTAACTATATGGCGGCTATTAATAGATCCAAAAATTTTATTATTTTTACCAACTTTAGCTAATATGGTAATATTATTTAATTCTTTAATTTTATTAATTTTATCTATTATTTTAGATTTATGATGAGCTAATTCTTGCTCTAATTGAATTTTTTTATTATTAAATAATAATAAATTATCTTTGTTAGCAATTAAAGCTTTTTTATTAGGTAATAAAAAATTTCTAGCATAACCATTATTTACTACTACTTTATCACCAACATTACCTAGTTTATTAATTTTACATAACAATATGACTATCATAACTTAATTATAGTACATTTATTAATTTAGTGATGATCAATATACGGCATAAGTGATAAATATCTAGCTTTTTTAATAGCGCGCGCTATTATTCTTTGTTGCTTTGCGCTAACTCCAGTAATCCTGCTAGGAATAATTTTTCCACTTTCGCTGACATAATTTTTTAAAATATCTATATTTTTATAATTTATTTGATGAATAAAATCTTTCGTCAAAAATAATTTCTGTTTACTATTATACATTTTAAATTAAGTAATATAAAATTATTAGAAAATTAAATATTTAATTATAACATAACATTTTTAATATATTATTACAATAATTATTATTTTATTTTAGTGATTAAACTACGAATAATATTATTGTTAAATTTTAAATAATTTTCTATTTTTTTTATTATATTAATTGGTACTGCAATATTCATAACAATATAATAAGCTTTTCTAAATTTATTAATACTGTAAGATAATGATCGAATACCATAATTTTCTATTTTATGAATGTTACCATTATTATTAGTTATAATGTTTTTATAAAAATTAATTACTTCATCTACTTTATTATTTGTGTTATTAATTAATAATATTATTTCATAATTACGCATAAAACCTTCCAAATCAAATAAATTGTTTTAGTATTTGAAATATTTTTAATAATTAAAATTATTAATTATTAAATAATTAATTAATTAAAATAAATTACGTTGTCTAACTATTTCAAATAATATTATCCCAGTAGCAACAGATAAATTTATCGATGTCATGTCATTCCTAGTAGGAATATTAATTACTTCATCACAATTATGATATATTGAATTACGCATACCATAACTTTCTGAACCAATAACTAATGCTAAAGATTTATTTAAATTACTTTTATAAAGTATATTATTTGATTTATCATCAGTACCTATAATTTTAATACCTTTATTTTTTAGTACTTTTATTACATTATTTAAATTACTAACTTTTAGTATTGGTATAATATTAGCAGCTCCACTAGAGACTTTATAAACAGTACTATTAAGTTTTACAGAATTATACTTAGGTATAATTATTAAGTCAACATTAGCAGAATAAGCTGATCTTAAACATGATCCTAAATTGTGAGGATCAATAATACTATCTAAAATTAATATTAATAATAATTTATTTTTTGTATTTATAAGATTAGTTAAAAATAATTTATCAACATATTTTTTTTTATTTACATAAGCTAATATTCCTTGATGTACAACATTACCAACTATTTTATTTATTAGTTTTTCATTAACAAAACTTATTTGTATTTTAAGAAAGTTTAATTTATCAATAATAATTTTAATTCTTTTATTATTTTTTTTAGAAATTAAAACATTATTAAAATATTTATAATTATAATTCAATAGAGTTTGAATAGTATTAATACCATAAATAACATACATCTAATTTTAAAATTTTATGCAAAGAAATTAATATAATATTACTTAAATTCATTAATAAATTTAAAAAAACTATCTTGGCTATTTAAAACCATTATATTTTTATTATTTTTAAAACTATTTCTATATATTTTTAATCTTTTTATAAAATCATAAAAATCTGGATCCTTACTAAAGGATTGAGCATATATTTTTATTATTTTAGCATCAGCAATACCTTTAATTATAGATGATTGTTTTTTTGCTTCTGAAATAATACGAGTTACTTGATAATCAGCAATAGCCCTTATTTTTTCTGCTTCTTCTTTACCTTGTGATCTATGTCTACGTGCAACAGATTCCCTCTCAGCTCTCATACGTTTATATATAGCATCAAATACTTCTATAGGTAAATTAATTTGTTTTATTCTTACATCAATAATCTTTATACCTAACATACTCATACTACTATTGTTAGTTTTTATTATTTTTGCACTATATATGTTATCTGTTACTCCATAATTTAATGAATTTTTTACATTATTCATTAATTTATTTCTAAAATCAGTTACTATACTTCTTACATCTAATTTACCTAATTCTGATCGTAAACGATCAGAAAATTTTCTTTTTATTAAAATTTCTGCTTTTGTAATATCTCCTCCAGTTGATAGGTAATATTTACTTAAATTATTAACTCGCCACTTAATATAAGAATCAATAATTAAATCTTTTTTTTCCATAGTTACAAAACGATCAGCTTGATTCTCTGTAGTATTAATTCTTGTATCAATAACTTTTACATCTTCAATAAATGGTATTTTCCAATGCATTCCCGGATTATAAACTAATGGATTATTATTATTAGAACGAACAACCTTACCAAAACGTAAAACTATTCCATTTTGTCCTTCTTGTACAAAGAACAGTGATGCATAAATAAATGTTATCAATAATAATGTAATAATAATAATACTTTTATACATTTATATAAATATAATACTTTCTATCTATCTAACTTATTGTTGGGTATTATTTTTTGTTTGTTTTACTATTAACATATGAATTATTATAGTTAATATTATGTCCTATATCAAAATTTTTATTTAATGACAATAATATATTACTACAATTAGTACTACTTACTAATACTTTTTTTGTGTTTTCAAAAATTTTTTCTAAAGTATCTAAATATAGTCTTTTTTTAGTAATGTCAGGAAAAATTTTATATTCAGATAAAAGTTTATTAAATTTTAATACCTCCCCCTGAGCTGTTAATATTTTTTTTATACTGTAAGATCGTCCCTCTTCAAGTATTCTTTGTGCTTGTCCGTAAGCATGAGGTTGTACTTCATTAGCATAAGCTTCTGCCTCACGAATATATTGTTGTTCATTTTCTCTAGCAGCAATAGCATCATCAAAAGCTTCTTTTACTTCCTCTGGTGGACGAGCTGTTTGAAAATTTACATCTAGTACAGTAATACCCATATTGTATGGTTTAATAGTATTTTCAATAGTTTTATAAGTATCATTACGTATTAATGTTCTTCCCTCAGTTAAAATACGATCCATATCATATTTTCCAATTATTTCACGTAAAGCACTATCTGTAGCTTGTTTTAGACTATCATCTGCGTTAACAACACTAAATAAATATAGTTTTGGATTAGTAATTTTATATTGCACATTCATTTCAACACGAACCACATTCTCATCTGCTGTTAACATAACACCTGATGCTACTAATTCTTTAACTGATTCTACATTAATAGTAATTAATTTATCTATAAATGTTGGTTTCCAGTTTAATCCTGGATAAACAATATGATTAAATTTTCCTAGACGTAAAATTAATCCTCTTTCAGCTTCTTTAATAGTATAAAAACCACTAAAAAACCAAACAGTAATACATATTATAATAAGTAGAATTAAAAACTTATTACTAACAGATTTTTTTATTGGTTTTAAATTAAAAACTTTATTTATTTTTCTAAAAAAATTAATAAATATTTCATCTAAATTTGGAGGCTCTTTTTCATAATTATTTCTTTTTTTCCATTTTTGATCATTTTTATTCCAAAAATTATTATTGTAATTTTTTTTTAAAATATTTTTCAAAAACATAATAACTCCATATATTTTTATATAAATTTACGTAACTACACTAATTAGAATTTTATTTTAGTAAGAAATAATTTTGATTAAATCTTTAATTGATTTATCGTAATTATCACTATTTAACCGATATATATTAGTATAACTATTTTTAATCCAGGTAATTTGTTTCTTAGCTAATTGTTGGGTGGCAACTATTGATTGTTTAATCATATCTTGATAGCTAATCTTACCAACAATATATAATAGCATTTGTTTATAACCAACACACTTAGAAGATGGCATATCAAATTTTAACTTATCATTAATAAATAATGTATTTACTTCATCTTCAAAACCTAAAGATAACATTCTATAAAAGCGATATTTAATGCGTTTATTTAATGCAAATTTACTGTTTGGCATTAGACAAAATTTATATATTTTATAAGGTAATTTCATTAATTTTTGTTTATTAGTTAATTCATAAATAGTTTTTTTAGATAGTAAAAATACTTCTATAGAACGAGTTAATCTTTGAATATCATTATTACTAATATTATTAGTAATAGTAAAATTAATTTTATTAAATAAATGATTTATTAGTTTAAAACCAAAATTTTTTATTAAATCATTGATATGTTTTCTTAAAAATAAATTACTTTTTGGTAATAATGGAAGTCCATTAATTAATGTTTTAAAATAAAACATACTACCACCTACAAGTAATGGTATACGATTATTTCTTAATATACGATGTATTGCTTTAGTTGCATCATAATAAAAATTACCAACTGAATACAACTCATCAGGGTCACATATATTAATTAACTTATGAGGTACTGCATCTAGTATTTTCTTTGGTGGTTTTGAAGTCCCTATATCCATGCCTTTATATATTAAAGCTGAATCAACACTAATAATATCTATAGGAATATAATTTCTTAATTTAATTACAAACTTACTTTTACCAGAAGCAGTTGGACCCATTACTATAATAATATATGGATGTCTATAATTCTTTATTATATTAGTCATGTTAACTAGATTAAATTAACTTGATTAACAAATAATTATATTTTACTAAATTAATAATAATCTTATTTCTTATAATATTATTTTATATTAAAATATACATAAATTATATTCAATTAATATGTAAGAAATAATATAACATATAGATTATCTTAGTAATACTAAATTAGAGTACTAATTATAATATAATAGAGATATTTTATATATTATAACTTGTTAAAGTTAATTATAGTAATTAGTTAAAAATTGCTATTTTCTATATAAACTAATAACATGTAAATTAATTTAAATAAATTTATGTTACTATAATATATATCTTTTTACATATTAAAAATATCTTATAAAATAAATATAGGTTTAATTACGTATAAATAAAATAATAATTTTTGTTTAAAAAATTAAGTAATAATATTACTAATTACTAATACAATGAGATGCTATAAAATAATTTTTTGTAATTTATTTTATCTAATTAACTTAAAATTTTAATTATTACTGAAATCTTTTATTTATATGATAATCTAACAGTTAAACATTATATGATATTATTCATCATAGTAAATTCATATGTTATATTGTTTTTTTGGGGAAGGGTATGAAAGTTAAACTTGAAGCAAAATCTAAACTACCAACACAATGGGGTAATTTTTTATTATTTGGGTTTGAAGAAGTTTTAACTAAAAAAAATCATATAGCATTAATTTATGGCAATGTTAAACACGATTCAATATTAACAAGAATTCACTCAGAATGTTTAACTGGAGATGCATTATTTAGTTTAAGATGTGATTGTGGTTTTCAATTAAAATCTGCAATTATTCAGATTGTTAAAGAAGGTAATGGAATATTAATATATCATAGACAAGAAGGAAGAAATATTGGTTTAATTAATAAAATTCGTGCATATTCATTGCAAGATAACGGTGCTGATACTGTAGAAGCTAATAATAAATTAGGATTTGCTGCTGACGAAAGAGATTTTTCTTTATGTGCTGACATATTAAAATTACTTGGAATAAAAAAAATAAAATTACTTACTAATAATCCAAAAAAAATAGAAATTTTATTAAAACTTGGGATTAATATTACTGAAAGAGTACCACTTATTGTAGGACGTAATGTAAATAATGCTCATTATTTAGACACCAAAGCAAATAAGATGGGTCATATGTTGTAATTCTATAAATAGTTTATTTAAACTAGGTTTTAATTTTATTAGTTAGTATAATTAAAAAATATAATAAAATTTTACTTAAGTAGTTTATTTTATATATAATATACAAAATAATTATTATTTTACTAATGGTAGTGTTTTATTATGTTTATAGTAACAAATTAATACTAGGAATATTAATGTCAATTAACATATTACGCAATATTTATTTTGATGTAATTAATTTTGTACGCAATCAATTTTATAATATTATGATGTTGGTACTAATAGTATCAATACTTAATACATTAGTTAATCATATTTTAATTTCCTTTAATGAAAAATTATTATTGAATAATATTATTATTGAGCATGGTAACTTAAATTTAAATCAATTTATACAGCAATTATCTTCAGAACAACAACATTTAATTTTAAAAGTATCTATCATTAATACTATAACTAATCTAATAAATAATATTTTTATAATTAGTGGTATATTAATAATAATAGATATTTTAAAATGTACTAAAAAAGAACAAATAATAAAAATATTAATTTTTTTTCTAACAAAAAAACTACCGAAGTTATCTATTTTAATTTTTTTGCTTACTATAATTATACAATTTGGACTATTATTATTAATTATACCTGGTATTATATTAATAATACTATTAAGTTTTTCTCCAATAATATTATTTACTAATCAAATTAGTATAAGTAAATCGATATATAATAGTATAATTTTTAGTATAAATAATTTTAAACTAGTATATCCAATAATACTTTTATGGATTATAATAAAAATGGCGTTGTTAATAATAATAACTAAATTATTTTTTATTACTCCACTAACTACTAATATAATACTAAATAGTGTGAATAATTTATTGTTATCAATATTAATTATTTATATATTTAGATTATATTTATTCTTAAATAAATAATACTTTTTTACTATTCTGTAGTATAGTAAATTAATCATGTTTTATTTCTATTTATATTTATCTATAAAATTATGTATGTTAATCTTTTTAAGATATTATATAAATAATTTAATATGACAATTTTTATTATAAAAAATTGGTTTTTAATTATAATATACTGGATATTTATAATTCTTATTTCTGTAAGAATTATATTATATAATCATAATGTATCTTCTATTATAGCCTGGATAATGATAATTCATATATTACCAATTATTGGTATAATTATGTATTTATTATTTGGTGAAATTAACATTAGTAAAATAAAAATTAATAGAGGAAAAAAACTATCGACACCAGTATATTATTGGCTTAATAAATTTAATAATAAGTATAGAAAGTATTTAGGTAATAATAGTAGTAAAACTGCAAGATCTCTATTTCAATTATATAAATATCAACATAGAGTAAATGAAGTTAAAGTAAAAAAAATAAAATTATTTACCGATAGTAATGATACCATAATAAGTATTATCAACGATATTAATTTAGCTAAAAATAATATAGATATTATTTTTTATATATGGAATACTGATGGATTAATAAAAAAAGTAATACAAGCATTAATTATAGCTGCTAAAAGAGGAGTTAGTTGTAGAATAATTTTAGATTCAGTCGGTAGTCTGAAATTTTTTCGTAGTAATTATCACAAAAAATTACGTACAGCTGGTGTTATTATAGTAGAAGCTTTTAAAATTAGTATCCTACATATTTTTATTAATAGAATAGATATTCGTCAGCATAAAAAAATAATTATTATTGATAATAATATTACTTATACCGGTAGTATGAATATGATAGATCCTAACTATTATAAATCTAATTTAGGTAAGTTAATTGATATTATGGTTAGAATGGAAGGATGTATAGCTAATATTATGAGTATAATATTTTCTTGTGAATGGAAAATAGAAACTAATGAGTTAATTCTACCATCATTTCCAAAAAAAATTTCAGGTATATTATATAATAGTGCTATAGTACAAGTAATATCTTCTAATTTAATTATTTCTAAAAATATAATTAATCAAGTATTAGTAACCTCTATTTATGCAGCTCGTAAAAAATTAGTTATAACAACACCTTATCTAATACCAAGTAATGATCTTCTCAAAGCAATTTGTACTGCAGCTAATAGAGGAGTAAAAGTAGATATTATTATACCAATTAAAAGTGATTCTGTTTTAGTGAATTGGGCAAGCAGAGTATTTTTTACCGAATTACTAGATGCTGGAGTAAAAATTAATCAATTTAAGGGTGGCTTTTTACATACTAAAAGTATAATTATTGATAATACTATAAGTATAGTAGGTACAGTAAATTTAGATATTAGAAGTTTAAAATTAAATTCAGAATTAATACTAATTATTGATGATAATAAATTTAATAAACAATTACTAAAAATACAGAAAACATATATAATGAATTCTTTTTTAATTAAAACATCAGAATGGATGAATAGACCATTTTGGAAACGTATTATAGAAAAATTATTTTATCTTTTTAGCCCATTATTATAGAATCAGATAATATATTCATCAAAAAAAGACAAAAATAATTAACTTTATATTTACAAAATATTTTTAGCATTTATAATCTAAATTATTTATAATATATAATAAAATTTGTTATACCATTATGGTGGGGTTCCCGAGTGGCTAAAGGGAGCAGACTGTAAATCTGTCGTCTTTGACTTCGAAGGTTCGAATCCTTCCCCCACCAAAATTTTATAAACAACTACTTTAATTAAAAGTATTTAATATATAGTATTATTTACTAATTCTAACTTTTAGATACAAATTAATAATAATTAAGATATGTATATATTAAAATTAATATTCATTTTACCTTTTAAAATTATTTGGAATATATTAAATTTTATTAGGAATTTTTTATATAACATTCTTATTTTAATTTTAATTATTATGGGAATAATAATATATTGTAATACCAATAATTTATTTTTAAGTAAATACAAGGGAGCATTAGTTGTTAATTTAAAAGGGGATATTATTGATAAACCAATAAACTCTAGAAATTATAATAGTATCAAAAGTATTATTTTTAATAATAAAAAATTAAATTCTTTGTATGATATTACAAATATTATTCGTAAAGCAAAACAAGATAATAATATTAGTGGTTTAGTATTAGATTTAAATAATTTAGTTGATGTTGATTTAGTATCCTTAAGATATTTAGGTAAAGTGTTAAAAGAGTTTTCTAGTATAGGAAAACCAATATACGCAATTGGTAATAATTATAATCAGATACAATATTATCTTGCCAGTTTTGCAAATAAAATTTATTTAATTAATGGTGGTTTTGTTAATATTCATGGTATTTCCATAAATAATTACTACTATAAATCATTACTTAACAAAATAAAAATTAATAGTTACATATTTAGGGTAGGTAAATATAAGTCAGCTGTAGAACCATTTTTTAGAGATAATATGTCAAATGATACTAAAAGTATTAATAAAAATTTAATTAATAATATTTGGAATATTTATCTAAAAGATATAGCAAGTAATAGACATATTAGTAAAAAACAAATATATCCTAATATAGTTGATACTATATTAGAATTAGAGAAAGATAATAACTTATCTAAATTTGCATTAAAACATAAATTAGTAGATGATATTTTATCTTATAGTAAATTTGAAAAATTAATGATTGATGTTTTTGGTTATAATAAAAAAAATAAGACTTATAATTATATTAGTATATATGATTATCATACAAATGATAAGATAAAAAAAGTAAATAATAAAATTGCAATAATTTTTATTAATAATATTTTGATTGATGATAAGATATCATCTTATAATAATATAATTAAGTATATTAATTGTGCTCGCCTAGATGATAATGTAAAATCAATATTATTAAGAATAAATAGTCCTGGAGGTAGTGTTTATATATCGGAGCTAATTAGAACCGCATTGGAACGAGTACATGTTACTACTAATAAACCAATTGTTGTTTCTATGGGAAATATTGATGCTTCTGGTGGTTATTGGATATCTACAGCTGCTGATTATATTATTGCTGATTCTAGTACTATAACTGGATCTATCGGTGTTTTTAGTGTAATTAATACTGTAGAAAATCTATTAGATTATATTGGAATACATAAAGATGGTGTATCAAATTCCCCATTAGCTGATTTATCAATAAATAAAAAGTTACCATTAGAAATAATTAAATTGATAAGAATTAATACACAATTTACATATAATAAATTTATTAGTTTAGTAGCTAAATCAAGACACAAATCACTAAATGAAATTAATAATATTAGTCAAGGACGGGTATGGTGTGGATATGATGCTATGAAACATGGATTAGTAGATCAAATAGGAGATTTTGATGATGCTATTAATAAAGCAGCTAATCTAGCAAAAATAAAAAAATTTCAGTTAAAATGGTTTACTGATGATAATATTAGTATAATTAATATACTATTTAGTAATATATATAATATATTTACAAAAATTATGACAAAATATTTATCAGATTATATTATTAGAAACGATATTCTTACAGATAATGATATAAAAACTAATAAAAATTATTATGCTTTATGTTTACAACATAATTATTCTATAATATAATAAAATTTATTATGTTAACGTTAATTAAATTATTTTTATTTAATTATTAAAAGTATGAATAATATTAGAATTGGTATTAATGGTTTTGGTAGAATTGGTAGAACATTATTTCGTTTATTACAAAATACAAATAATATAGAGGTTGTATTAATTAATGACATAGTAGATATTAATCGTATTGCGTATGCAATTAAATATGATTCTAACCATGGTTTGTTCAAAAATAATATTAAAATTATTAGTGATAATATTTTAAATATTAATAATAAAAATATTTTCTGTTATCAATATTCTGATCCATTAGAAATACCTTGGTATAAACACGATATTGATTTTGTTATAGAATCTACTGGATTATTCTTAACTCAAAAAGATGCTTATAAACATATAAAATCTGGTGCAAACAATGTAATTATTACTAGTCCTCCTAAAGATAATACTCCTATGTTTATAATGGGGGTGAATAATATGTTGTATAACAAGAATAATGATAAAGTTATATCAAATTCCTCTTGTACATCTCACTGTGTTATACCACTACTAAAATTAGTAAATGATAATTTTAATATAAAACAAGTAATGATAACTACTATAAACTCCGCTACTGCTAGTCAAAATATTATTGATGGTTATTCATATAAGAGTTTTTGTGATGGCAGAAGTGTATTACAAAATATTATTCCTTCTTTTACTAACGTTGTACAAACAACAAGTAAAATTATACCAGAATTAGCAGATAAAATACATGGAATATCATTTCGTGTTCCTACTCCTCAGGTATCAATAGCTGACATAAATATATTATTAGATGATAATATATCTTATAAAGATATTTATAATATTATTTATAAAGAATCTAATACTAATTTAAAAAATATTTTAGGTTATATAAATGATGATGTTACTTCCATAGATATTAAAGGAAATACCTTAGTATCCATTTTTGATGTAAAAAATAGTATTGTAAAAAATAAAATTTGTAAATTAATATCTTGGTACGATAATGAAACCGGTTATTCTTATTCATTAATTAATTTAATTAAATATATTAAAGAAATTAACTAATTTATTCCCATTCTATAGTGGATGGAGGTTTATCAGAAATATCGTACACTACTCTTGATATTTCATTAATCTCATTAATAATTCTACTAGATATTTTATGTAATAAATTATAAGGAATCTTTACCCATTTAGCCGTCATAAAGTTACTGGTATTTATTGCACGTAAAGCTAGTACTAAATCGTGTCTGCGACAATCACCTATAATACCAACTGATTTAATTGGTAACAATATAGTAAATGCTTGATCAATCCTATAATAGAAATTACTATTTTTTAATTCTTCAATAAATATACTATCTGCTAGTCTTAATAACTTACATAAATTATCTTTAACTTCTCCTATAATACGTATAGCTAATCCAGGACCTGGAAATGGATAACGATACAAAACATTATAGGGTACATTTATTTTTAATCCTAGCTCACGTACTTCATCCTTAAATAATTTTTTTATTGGTTCTAGTAACTTTAAACCAATATTATTTGGTAAACCACCAACATTATGATGAGATTTTATTTTATTTTTGGATTCAATAATATCTGAGTAAATTGTACCTTGAGCAAACCATTTAACGTTATTAAAATTAGTAGCTTGTTCTAAAAATACATCCATAAATACTTTTCCAATAATTTTACGTTTTTCTTCTGCATCACTAATATTAGATAAAGCATTAAAAAATTTATCTTTTGCGTTAATAAAAATTGTATTTAAATTAAAATCATTACTTAATTTTGCTACTAATTTATACTCATTTAATCTAAGTAAACCATTATCAATAAATATACAAATTAATCTTCTTCCAATAACATTATTTATTATAATAGCTGTTACTAATGAATCTATTCCTCCGGATAATCCTAAAATTACTTTATCATTACTTTTTACTAAATGATTAATACTACTAGTAATAGCAGTATTAATATTACTAATATTCCAATTAGGAACACAATTACATATATTAAACACAAACCTTTTAATTAAGTTAATACCACATTTAGTATGTGATACTTCTGGATGAAACTGTAATCCATATATTTTATCTTTTTCATTTGCAATAATAGCATTTTGACATTTATCATTACCAGCAATAACGATAAAATTATCTGGGATTTTAGTAACAACATCATTATGACTCATCCAAACATCTAAAAATATACAACCATCACTATTAATTCTATCATAAATATTATTTGTTAAATTACTATATTTTTTAATTATAATACGAGATAATCCAAACTCTCGACATCTAATAATATTTTCTATAACCCCCCCTAACATCTTAACTATAAGTTGCATGCCATAACATATTCCTAGTATTGGTATATTAATATTAAAAATTTTATCAGATAACATTGGGCCATTATTTAATACACTATATGAACTACCAGATAGAATAATACCACTAGGATTAATATTATGTATTTTGTCTATAGATATATCATTATAACTATATACTTCACAATACACTTTTAATTGTCTTAACATTTTAAATATTAACATAGTATATTGTGAATTAAAATCAATTATAATAACGCAATTATTATTTTTCATATCTTTAGATAAAGTTCATTATATTAATATATCATAATAAGTAGCAATAATATTTTGCTATAATAGCATAATGTAGTTATAATAATGTATCAATTTTTTATATAAGATTAGATAATCATAATTAAAATATATTTATTAAGATGCCAAAATTAGTAGATATAGTACTAGTAGGTAGTGGTATTATTAGTACATCACTAGCTATGTTAATTCATATATTAGAACCAAAATGGGTAATACATATGTATGAAAAATTGCCTGATGTAGCATGTGAAAGTACAAATGTATGGCATAATTCCGGTACTGGACATGCTGGTTATTGTGAATTAAATTATACTCCTAAGTTATCTAATAATAGTATTGATATTTCAAACGCACTAAAAATTAATAAATTATTTAACTTATCAATAAAATTTTGGTCATTTTTAGCTAAAAATAATATACTAAATTATCATAACGTAATTCATAATATACCACATATTAGTTTTGTTATAGGTGATAATAATGTTAATTTTTTATATAAAAGATTTAATAAATTAATTAAATATACATCATTCAACAATATGCAATACTCTGATAAATTTAGTGAATTAAGTAAATGGATTCCATTAATAATGAGTGGTAGAAGTAAATTACAAAAAGTTGCTGCAACAAAAATAATAAATGGAACTGATATTAATTTTAGTGAAATTACTAGACAAATATTAACTTTTCTAAGAAAAAAAAGTAATTTTCACTTACATTTAAAACATGACGTAATTAATATTATTAATAAAAATTATTATTGGAATATTTATGTTAAAAATAATAATTTTAATTATACTTACATGATTTCTGCTAAACATGTATTCATTGGTGGGGGTGGAGCTACATTGCTTTTATTACAAAAAGCAAATATAATAAATAAAAACAATTATGCAAGTTTTCCTATTAGTAGTCAGTTTTTATTAAGTACAAATTATGATATTATTAATCAACATTGGGCAAAAGTATATAGTACAACAATAAATAATTATATTCCTATATCAACTCCTCACATGGATGCGAGAATAATTAATGGAAAAAAAATTTTATTATTTGGTCCATTTGCTATGTTAAGTACTAAATTTCTTAGATATGGTTCTTATCTTGATTGGTTTAAATCAATTAAAATAAATAATATTAAATTAATTTTAAAAACTGGAATAAATAATATTCATCTAATAAAATATTTACTAAATCAATCTTTAATGTCAAAATCTAATAAAATTAATTTATTAAGATATTATTATCCTAAAGTTAATCCTAGTGACTGGAATATTATTCAAGCTGGACAACGAGTTCAAATTATAAAAAATAATACTAATCATGATGAACAACTAGTATTTGGAAATGAAATAGTTTATTCATCAAACCGTTCATTAGCAGCTGTATTAGGAGCTTCTCCAGGAGCATCAACTTCAGTATCTTTAGTATTACAGTTATTAAAAATAATGTTTAAAAAATATAATTATTATCACAGTGATTGGAAAAATAAATTAAAATTAATTTTATCATCATAATAAATTTTATTTATTATTAATAATCCTAATATAAATAGGAGATCCAAAAATATTTAGAGTACGTTGAAAATAATTTATTAAATATCTTTTATAAGATTTTTTTAGATAAAATGTACGTGTTCCATGTATATTAATAATTATAGGATTATAATTACTAATATAAGCATATTTTAATTTTACTAATTTATTTTTGTAAATTGGGGGATATTTTTCGACTGCATTATATAATATATTATTAATATATTTCGTTTTAAATTTTAAATTCTTTAGTTCATTAATCTTATTAATAAGATTAAATAAATTACCAAATTTTTGATCATATAATGCAGAAATAAATACAATTTTAATAAATTTAACAAAATTTAATTGATTAATAACATTAAATTTAATTTCTTTTAAATTATTATAATAAATATCACATTTATTAATGATAATTATTATAGGTACATTTTTTTTCACTATTAATTTAATTAAAGATAAGTCGTAATGACTAATTTTTTTATCTATTAAACATATAATAAACAATATTACATTTGTATATTTAATATAATTAAATATAATTTTAGTTATATTAGTAATATTTAAATATTTTTTATTTCTAAAAAAAAAATTATTTTTATTTACTCCTATACTATCAGTAATTTCATAATTACAATTATTATATATAACATTACTAGTAATATTATTTCTTGTTGTTCCTGATTCATTAGATACTAAAACACGATATTTATTTAATAATTTATTTACTAATGTAGATTTACCAACATTAGGTTGACCAAAAATAAATATTCTAATTTTATTAATATCATTATTAGTATTTATATGTGTTATCAGCTTATTTTTATATTTATTAAATATTAATGCTAATAGTGATATTAACTGTTGTATATCTCTATTAATAGCAGATATTTTACATAATATACTACTTATACCTAAAGAATAAAATTTATCTACCACAACATTATTATTAACAATATCAATTTTATTAACTACTATTATAACTTCTTTTTTAAGAGATTTAACTATTTTAGCAATATAAATATCATCACTAGTTATTTCTACTGCTCCATCAACAATAAATAAAATTACTGTAGTATATTGTAGTAAAGATATTGATTGTTGTGTAATTTTATATTCTAAACTATTAATATTATTAGTATTATATATACCACCAGTATCTACTACCATAGTAGTAATATTATTAATTTTAATATAACCACAAATATAATCACTAGTAAAACCTGCATAGTTATTAACTAATGATAATTTTCTGTTTGTTAAAATATTAAATAATGTAGACTTACCAACATTATTACGTCCTATTAAAGTTATCATATATAATAATTTAAAGTTAAATTATTTTAATTTTAATATTTAAAATTAATAATAATATTTATTATTTGATTATTAAATAATACAAGAAAATTATTTTTCTTAATTAATAATATTTTATTAATACTAGAATTTTTTGTTTTTATATAACAAACCACATTATTTTTTAATATATTAAAAATATATATAAAACCGTAAGAATTACCGATTATTAAATAATTTTTATACATTAAAAATATGGTTGTGTGACATAAATTTATTTTTTTTTGTAACCAAATAATATCACCATTAAATATATTTATTGATATTAAATTATATTGACTATCAATACAATAGATATGATTACTATAATATAGTAAATTACTTATTACGTAAATTTTAACAAACCATAATATTCTTCCAGAATATAAATCTAATGCTATTAAATTATTATTAATATTAATACTATAAATTATATTATTTAAAATTATTGGTTTAACTTGATTACAAATCATGTTTATTAATTTATTTTTAGTAATTGCAATGTATCTTTGCCAGATTATATTACCTTGATCTAAAGATATAGCACTAATAATACCATTATTACTAAAAATAACAACTATTCCAAAAAAAGCCACTGGAGTAATAATATTATATGACAATGTAGTATTACTATAAATACTTGTTATCCATTTAGTAATACCATTATTTTCATTAATAGCTTGTATTATATTATTACTATATATTATTAGTAAGTGATTAACTAGTAATAATTCAGATGTAATAGGCATAACAGTGGTTGTATACCACATTAAAATACCATAATTCACGTTAATTGTATAAATTTCTGCTTTATTAGTAAATAAATAAATTTTATCATTAATAAAATATATTTTAATTAACTTTAAATTATTTAATAATTTATGATGTATACAATAAAAAAAATTCTTACTCCAAATTTTTTTACCATAATTAATATCTATTACCTGAATTACTCCATTACATTTAGCTATAATAATGTACTTATCATTATTAATGATATCTAATATATCCCTGTTATAAGAAAAAAATTTTTTCCATTTAACAGAATAATTACAACCGTTAGAATAACAATATTTATTATGTCTATTATTAATTGTACAACTACTAAATACCAAAATCATTACTATTAATATAAAATATTTTATTAATATAAATATATTTATATTATACTTAATTATCATTATTATATTATAAATAAGATATTATAAAATCTAATTGCAAAATAATTAGTTGTTATCAAATAATATTAATAGCAGTTTGGATAAAATATAAGATTTTTTAATTACTTCTTTTTTATTATTAATTAAATTTTCTAATATTAGTTGATCAGATAACAATGTATTATCTCCCATAATTACTAATATTTTAGTTTTTAATTGGTATGCTTGTTTACGATATTTACTTATTTTACTACAATAAAAATCAACAACTAATTTTAATGATGGGATTGAATCTCGTAGATATTCAGATAAACTAATTATTGAATTCTTTAACTTATTATTTACATTCACTAAAAATACATCAATTAAAAATTTATTTTTTAATAATACATTACTCTTATTAATTAAAATAATTAAACGTTCTAAACCAATTGCACACCCAATAGCAGGAATAGAATGATTACAGTTAAAATTATTTACTAGTAAATCATATCTGCCACCACCACAAACAGCATTTTGTGATCCTAAATTATTAGTAGTCCATTCAAATACTGTATCATTATAATAATCTAATCCTCTAACTAAATACGGATTAATATTATAAGATATGTTCATATTATTTAAAGATTTTTGCAAATTTAAAAATCTATTATATGACTCATTATCTAAATAACTTGTAATAAGTGGAGCTTGTTTTAATATCGATAGAGTTTTATATTTTTCTAATAGTCTCATAGGATTATTGATAATATTATCATGAATATTATTTAATAATTTATTTTTTTGAAAAAATGTAATTAATTCCTTGTAATATTTTTTACGTGTTTTTAAACAACCAAGAGAGTTAATCTCCAGTGATAAATACTTACTTAATCCTAATAACTTCCATATTCTAGATGTTAATAAAATTAGTTCAATATCAATACAAATATCTGCATAACCAAATACTTCTATACCAATTTGGTGAAATTGTCTAAATCTACCCATTTGCGGTTTCTCATAACGAAACATAGGACCGTGATACCATAATCTTTGTTTATTATATAGTAAACCATGTTTAATAATAGCTCTTACACAACTAGCAGTACCTTCAGGTCTTAATGATAAACTACAGCCATTACGATCGTAAAAATTATACATTTCTTTATTTACAACTAAATTATTATATCCAATAGCTTGATTAAATAATTTAGTTTTTTCAACTATAGGAAAACGAATTTCTTCATATCCATAATTTAACAAAGTATTTTTTATTGTGTATTCAACTTGTTGCCAAATAATACTATCTTTAGGTAATAGATCATGCATACCTTTAACTGAACTAATAATTTTCATATAGATTACTTTATGTAAGTATTGGTTTTATTACGTATTATTGATTCTAAATAATCAGCAATATTATCATTTTTTATTTTATTAGATTGTCTTATTCCATTAATATATAAACTACTACTTCTTCTTCCTCCTACTACTCCAATATCTGATCTTAAAGCTTCTCCTAATCCATTAACTATACAACCAATAATAGATATATTAATTGGTGTAACAATATCCTGTAATTTTTGTTCTAAATTATTAGTAGTATTAATTACATCAAACTCTTGTCTAGCACATGTTGGGCAAGTAATAAAATTTATACCTCGATAACGTAAATGTAATGATCTTAAAATATCAAATGCTACTTTTATTTCTTCTACTGGATTAGCAGTAAGAGATACTCTTATAGTATCACCTATACCCATCATTAATAATAACCCAATTCCAATTGCTGACTTAGTAATACCAATACGCGTAGTACCTGTTTCAGTAACTCCAACATGTAATGGTTGATCAATTGATTTTGAAACTAGTTGGTAAGCCTTAATAGTAGTTAATACATCAGATGATTTAACGCTAACTTTAAAATAACTAAAATTTAGTTTATCAAAAATATTGACTTGTCGCATAACTGATTCAAATAATGCTTCTGCTGAAACAATTTTATTGTATTTATTTCTAAATTCACGCTCTAATGAACCAGAGTTAACACCGATCCTAATAGGAATATTATAATATTTAGCACAATCTATTAATGTCTTAATTCGTCTAATACTACCAATATTACCTGGATTAATACGTATACAATCAACACCATATTCTGCTACTTTTAAAGCAATTCGATAATCAAAATGTATATCTGCTACTAATGGTATATTTTTAGTACTAGATCTAATTTTTTTAAATGATTCAGCAGCATCCATATTTGGAATTGATACACGTATAATATCTGCTCCATTAAATTTTAATGTATTAATTTGGTTAATTGTTTGTTTAACGTTAATAGTATTAGTATTAGTCATAGACTGCACCGAAATAGGATAATCACCACCAACTGGAACGTTGCCAACATAAATACAATTAGATTTCCTTCTTTTAATAAAAATTTTACTCATTAACTACTCAAAAAAATTAAGTATTTTCTGTATTATTATCTAATTAATATATATTTAAATATATAAATATTAATATTTAAATTAATATATTTTTTTATATATCTCATCTTTTTTAAAAAGATAATATATCTCTTTTTTAGCTGCTTCTTTTGAAGCAGATCCATGTATTGCATTTTCTGTAATACTATCAGCATAGTCTTTTCTAATTGTACCAGGAATTGCATATACAGGATTAGTATGACCAATAATTAATCTATTACGGTTAATAGCATCATAACCTTCTAAAACTAATAATACTACTGGATTAGAAGTCATAAATTTTAATAAATCATTAAAAAATAATTTATCTTTATGTTCATCATATATAAATAGTACTTGATGAAAATTTAATTTTAACATCTTTAATCCAACTATAAATAATTTATTATCTTCAAAACGTTTAATAATATTTCCAATAACATGTTTATTAATTGCATTAGGTTTAATAATTGATAAAGTATATTCTAACACCATAATAGTACCTCTTAATTATTTAAGATAACAATTATTATCTAATTTTATTTAACTTTAATTATTTGTATAATTTTTAATAAGTTAAGTTTATTTGCACATTAATATACTTATTAAAGTAATTTAGTTGTATTAATTTAATTAGTAAATTTTATACTAAAATGAATAAAACTAATAAAATTTAATTTTAACTAAAAATTTAAGATTTTTTATTTATTTAAAAGTATTCAAATTTATTAAACTAAACTAATAACATCTAATTTAATTTTTAAAAAGTAAATAATACATTTAAATTATTATTAGTTTTGATATTATGTAAAATCATAATATTAAATTAATTAGTATTAAATTACAATTACTTGTAATATAAGTATAAATAATGAATTTTAATTATACTACTTAGTATAATTCTTTGGTTATTTATTAAAAATAAGTTAATATTATTACAATTATATTTAATTATAATAAATAATTATGTATTATACCTAATATAGATAATTAGATAAAATTATTATATTATTTTATAAGATATAAGATTTTTTTAAATAAAAATTTTTTAATTAAAATAATATCTTATCAAAAAATTAATAATTATTATAAATTAATTTAATTATATATATTCTAGTTACTACTAAAGATATACCAAATTTTAATTATAAAAATTTTACTGCAATAATATAACAATAATATTAAAAATAAAATACTTATTTATCTTTTAGATTAAAGTATTAGTAAAAATTATAATTAGTTAAATTTATTATTTTTAACATAAAATATTTAAACTAATATAGTTTAAAATAAATTATTAATTTTTTATTACTAAAATGTATATTTAGCATTGAAATAAATAATATTAATGAATCATATATTAAATATTGCTATTAGAATTATTAGAGAGATTGGTGTTATATTACTTAAAAGTTATGAATGTATTAATATTAAAAATAGTTATAAAAATAATGAAATTATAATAAATAATTGGAATAAGCGTGTAGAACAATATACAATAAATTTAATTAAAAAATATTATCCTCAACATTCTTATACCACTAAACATTATTTTATTCATAATAATAATATTAATTGGATTATTAATTTTGAAAAGAATATTAACATAATTAAAAAGCTTCCTTATTATACTATTTCAATTGCTGTTCAAATAAATAAATGTACTGAAATTGCAATAATATATGAATTAATTAATAATGAATTATTTACCGCAATTAGAGGTCAAGGAGCCCAATTAAATAACAAAAGATTACGAGTTAATAATAATAAAACACTAAGTAATAGTATTATTACTACTAATTTAATAACTAAAAATATGAAAGATATAAATAAAAAATTATCTTTTATAAAAAAATTAATAATGGCTAAAATAGACCTTAGATGTCATGGAACTAATGTATTAGATTTAGCATATCTAGCTGCTGGCAGAATAGATGGTATACTACTATATAAAATAAGTAATATTAATTATTATATTAGTGGAATGCTATTAGCAATTGAATCTGGTAATTTGATTTTTGATCATGATGGAAATAATAATTATAATCAGTCTGGAAACTTATTAATAGGAAACGCTAAAATTTCTAATTTAATATTAGAAATTATAAAATGAATAATGAAATGCATAAATTATTCATTATATATTGGGTACTTATTACATAAAATAGATACTTTATTTTTTACACTATAAAATAGTTTTTTATTATTAATATTTAATAAAAGATTACACATCCAATTAGCTACATTACGAACATCATGTTCTTTAAAACCTCTTCTAGTTACAGCAGCTGTACCAATTCTTATACCTGAAGTAATATTTGCTCCATTTCTATCATTAGGAATAATATTTTTATTAACAATAATATTAACGGAATCTAATAATTTTGTTGCTTCAATACCTGATAAATTAATACTAGTTAAATCAATAACAAATAAATGATTATTAATATTAGAGGACACTATTTTAAATTTATTTAAAATAAAAATTTTTGCCATCATTTTAGTATTTAATAAAATTTGTTTTTGATATAATTTAAATGATAATTGCATAGCTTCTTTTAAGGCAGCTGCTTTAGCAGCAATAACGTGCATAAGAGGTCCTCCTTGAGTACGAGGAAAAACTCCACAATCTAATTTTTTATAAAATTTATCATCACCAACTTTCGATAAAATTATACCACCTCTTGGACCGGCTAATGTCTTATGAGTAGTAGTAGTTACTACATGAGCATAATTAATTGGATTAGGATATAAATTAGCAGCAACTAATCCAGCAACATGAGCTATATCAGCTAATAAATAAGCACCAACTTGATCAGCAATAATTCTTATTTTTTTCCAATCTATTAGACCTGAGTATGAAGAAAATCCACCAATAATAATTTTTGGTTTATATTTATTAGCTAATTCTTCTAATTGGTAATAATTTATATTTCCTAAATTATCTAATTCATAAAAAATAGCATTATATATTATTCCTGATAAACTAACTTTTGCCCCATGAGTTAAATGACCTCCATGAGATAATTTCATACTTAAAATAGTATCCCCTGGTTTTAATAAAGCTGCATAAACAGCAAAATTAGCTTGTGACCCAGAATGAGGTTGTACATTAGCATAATCTGCATTAAATAAAATTTTAGCTCTATGAATAGCTAATTTTTCTATCATGTCAATATATTTACACCCACCATAATAACGATTTTTAGGATATCCTTCAGCATATTTATTTGTTAATTGTGATCCTTGTAATTGCATAACTAAATTACTAGCATAATTTTCTGATGCAATTAAATTTATACATTTTTCTTGTCTGGATATTTCCAGTTTTAGAATTCTATCTAAATCACAATCATTATACTTAATAAAGTAATTGTTTAGCATTTAATTTATCAATAATTATCAATTAAATTAATCGTGTTAGTTTTTGTTTCTCTTACAATAAAAAAAATATTTTAATTGAATAGAACAAATATTAGAAAATACATTATCTATAGAATTAATGAGATTATAAATATAATAACTATTATAAATTATATTAGTTAACTGATTTAATACATTAATACTAGTATATTCTGTACCAAAAACTAATTTTTTAATTCTAGCATTAAATATAGTACCAATACACATTAAGCAAGGTTTTAGTGTTACATATAACACAGAATTTAATAGACGATAATTACCTATTTTATTACTACCTTGACGAATAGCAATTATTTCAGCATGAGCTGTAGGATCATTAAATTTAATAACATTATTATATCCCATACCTATTATATTGTTATTATGAACTAAAATAGCTCCAACAGGTACTTCTCCTTGTTTTCTAGCATTTTCAGCTAATAATATACAATAATACATCCATTTAATATCATCATAAAAAAAACTATTATATCTAATTATATTCATATCTATTAAAATAACTAATCACTAATTAATTTAGTTTTATTAATATCACTACTTTCTAAAATTACTAAAGCACAAGCATAATTTCTTTCGTCTGTTAATGATACATGTATATTATTAATACTAAGATTATTCGCAAGTATTTTAGCTTGTCCAAATAAAACCAAAAGTGGTTTACCATAACTATTATTGATTACTTCAAATTGGTTAAAATATAATCCACTATGTATACCAGTACCAAATGCTTTTAAGGCTGCTTCTTTTATGGCAAATCTAGTAGCTAAAAATCTTATAGGATTATTATTTTTATAATATCTTAATAATTCATTTCTATGTAATATTTTAATAGGAAAATGATTACCTTTCCTAAATAAAAGTAATTTTATTCTTTTTATTTCTATAATATCTATACCAATACCAATAATTTGCATTTTATAACATTCTAATTATTTTTAACATTTGTTCAACAGCATACTTTAATCCATAAATAACAGATTGACTAATAATGGAATGTCCAATATGCAATATTTTTATTTGGTTTAATTGAATAATTGGAGCAACATTGTAATAATTAAGTCCGTGACCAGCATTAACTAATAATCCTAATGATGTAGCAAATGATGCTGCTTGTCTAATATTATCTAATTCAACATAAAATTTATCATTATAACATTTACTTAATACAGCATAATTACCAGTATTTAATTCTATGTAATCAGTATTTAATTTTGCTGCTATTTCTATTTGTTCAATTATAGGATCAATAAATAAAGATACTTTAATATTGTTATTATGTAAAATATTAATTAATTTATCTATTTTTTTATATTCTTTAACTAAATCTATTCCATGTTCTGTTGTTATCTCCATACGATTTTCTGGTACTAGACAACAATAATCTGGTTTTAGTAAACATGCTGTATTTATCATTATCTCGTTTGCTGAAATTTCTAAATTTAAATTAGTTTGAATTGTTTGACGTAAAATTTTAATATCACGTTCATTAATATGTCTACGGTCTTCTCTTAGATGAACAGTTATACCATTAGCTCCAGCTTGTTCAGCGATAAATGCAGCTTGTACTGGATCAGGAAAAATAGTGTTTCTTGCATTACGTATAGTAGCAACATGATCAATATTTATATTTAATAAAGTATTTGCCATACATATCTCCGGTATAATTAACAAGTATAAATATATATTAATATTTTTATAAAATAAATATTAATATTTTATTTAATTTATAAATATATAACTTTTAATATTTTTTAACCCAAAATAATAAGTTAGTACTATTTTTGCAAATCTTCTAGCTACATCTAACATTTTATTATTTTTAAAATTAAAATTAGCAATATTAAATAATTCATAATATGAAAAACTAAAATAATCTAGCTTATTAGTAATTATAAAACTATTATCTATTTGATATCTGTATAAATTTTTATTTTCTAGATTATCATTAAATTTAAGCATTAAATTGATATCACAACCTAGATATTTTAATAATGATAACTCAAAACAACAAACAACATATTTTAACGAGTTATTTGTACTAGCTAAAACTTTTAAAAAATATAGATATTTATGAAACCATATTAGATGGTTACAATCATAAGTTATTAATTTTAATATTAGTTCATTAAAATATAAGCCACCATATATCATATTACCAGTTATAGGTATAATAATAGAAATTTGTTCAGCTTTATATAATGTTTTTATATTACCTTTACCTCCATAATAAATTATCAATGGCATAAATGGTTGTAATATACCTCTAAAATTACTACGTAAAGACCTAGCACCATTAGCTACTAATTTTACTAAACCATAATATTCAGTAAAACATATTAAAATTAAACTAGTTTCTTTATATAAGTAACGATGTAAAACAAATGCATTTTGTTTTATTTTCATTAGTTATCCTAAAAAATTAAATTTTTATTGATAAAATTAAATTTACTTTTTTATTAAAAAATATTTCTATATTTTTTGTAGCATAAAAATTAATTTTTTTAATTAAAAAACCATTATTACCAATAATAATTTTTTTTTGACTATTATTTTTCACATATACTATCGCAAATATATTGTAAGTATTTTCTAACTTATTAATATAAATAACTTTTACTTTAGTAGTATATGGTAATTCTTTATTTAAAAACTTTATTATTTTCTCACGTATTAATTCAGATAAAATAAATTTATATGATTGATTAGTAATAATATAATTAGGAAATTTTGGTTTACCACTTGGTATATAATTATATATAATTTTTAGTAGCATATTAGTATTACTATTTTTTTTAGCACAAATTGGAATTATATTACTAAAATTATATTTTTTGTCTAAAAAAGATAAGTATGGCAATAAATCACTTTTTCGTTTAAAGAAATCAATTTTATTTATAACTAATAAAATCAATTTATCTAGTTTTTTTAAATAATTTAAAATTAATTCCTCATATTTAGTCCAGTATTTATTTATAACTAATAAAATTATATCCACGTTATTTATAATATTATATTGTTTAGAAATATTATTAATATTTTTATTATTTATGCCTGGAGTATCAATAAACACTATTTGATAATTACTATTATTATAAATACCAACGATATTAGTTTTAGTAGTACATATTTTATGAGATGTAATTGATAATTTTTTTTTTACAAGTTTATTTAATATTGTTGATTTACCTACATTTACTCTACCAACAATAACAACAGTACCATAATAATACATAATTTATCTAAATAGACATATTAATTAATTTTAATGTTTTTTTAGCAGCTTCTTGTTCTGCTTTACGACGACTACTACCATTACCTATAGTTGGGTTATTTAATAAATTAGTCTGACAATACACAATAAAATTTTGTTTATGAGCACTACCTGATATTTTAACTATTTTATAAGTAGGTAATGGTAAATGCTGACTCTGTAAATATTCTTGCAACATAGTTTTTGAATCTTTCTTCTTGTTATATGGATCAATATTATTAATTCTATCATTAAACAATTTTAAGATAATATTTTCAACAATATTAATATTATTACTATCTAATAATATACTACCGATAATAGCTTCTAATGTATTTTCTAATATAGAAACCCTGTTGTATCCATTATTTTTAACTTCACCAAATCCAAGATATAGATAATTACTTAATTTTAATTCATTAGCTATTTCTACTAATGTGTTACTACAAACTAATATAGATCTAATTTGACTTAAACTACCCTCATTAAGATCTAAAAATCTATTATAAATAATTTTACTAATAATATAATTTAATATAGAATCACCCAAAAATTCTAAACGTTCATTATGTATTAAACTAGCACTTCTATGAGTAAGAGCTTGTATTAGTAAACTTAGTTGACTAAAATAATATCCTAATTTATATTGTAAGCTATTAATGTTTTTATTCATTTTATTTTAAAATACCTAATCTATCTAATCTAATTTTATTAAAAATATTATTATTGTACTCATTTAAACTAAACCATATAAATACAGCTTTTCCTATAATATCTTTTTCTGAAACAAATCCCCAGTAACGACTATCAAAACTATTATCACGATTATCACCCATAACAAAATAACTATTAGATGGCACTATCCATTCTGATATATTATTTTTATTTTGTTTAAAATAATAATCTATTTGATCGTATTGTTCTGGGTTAATTAATATATTATATGATAATTTAGACAATGATTCTTTTTTTTCTAACAATTTAATGTAATGTTCTTGTTTACTTAATTTATTAGTTGTGTAATAATTAATAATCTGATTATTTTTAAAATAAAATACTTGTTTAAAATTACTAAATATCAAATCACTATATTTAATAATAATTTTATCATTTAACAACTTATTGTTATAATTAGGATAAATAGATATTTCTTTATTAATATAATTATAAATTATTTTATCTCCAGGAATACCAATTATTCTTTTAATATATTTAATACCTTTATCATTAGGATAATTAAATACAATTAAATCACCCCTATTAGGTGTATTAAATTTTATAAAATAATTATTTGATATAGGATTTTTTACACCATAAGAAATTTTTTCTACAAAAATAAAATCTCCTTGTAATAAAGTTGGTATCATAGATCCTGATAATATCTTAAATGGTTCTACTAATATTAATCTAATTAATAGTAATATAATTAATGTAGGAAAAGTAGAACTAATAAATCTACTAATATAGTTAGTAATATTTATATTAATAATTTTACTATGATTATTAATTTTTATCTTATTTTTCGAAGATTTATGATTTAATCTTATTAAGATACAATTTAATATCCACACTAAAAGAATAACTACAATTATTATAAATAATAATTTATTAATATTACTAATCATAATTTATATTTAAATTAAGTTTAATTTTAATTAATATTAAGTAATGAAAAAAATACCTTTTTAGGAATATTTATTTTTCCTAATTTTTGTAATTTCTTTTTACCATCTTTTTGTTTATTTAATAGTTTTTTCTTTCTGCTTACATCACCACCATAACATTTTTCTGTTACTTTTTTACATAATCTTTTTATTGTAGTACGAGCAATAACTTTGTTATTTATAACTGCTTGTATAATTACATTAAATTGATGTCTGGGTATAATTTCAGTTAATTTATTAATTATCAAATTTGTCTTATATCTAATATCATTATTATGTAATATGACAGATAATTCTGGTATTAATTTTTTATTTATGTAAATATTAACACATGATAATTTAGATTTTTTAAAATACTTAAAATTATAATCTAAAGATGCATATCCATGAGAAATGGATTTAATTATTGTAGACAAATCTAATATTACTTCTATTAATGGTATAAAATAAGTAATTTTGACTTGATCATTAAAATAAATAATACTAACTTGTATTCCTCTTTTTTTAATACATAATTTTATTATTTTACTAACATAAATTCTTGGTGTTACTATAAAACACTCAGCAATTGGTTCACGTAATTCTCTAATTTTATTTAAAGCTAATAATTGATAAGGTTTATTGATATAGATAATTTTGTTATTATTAGTTAATACCTCATATTTAACTGTTGGTAACGTGATAACTAATTCTAATTTATATTCTCGTTCTAAACGAGTTTTAATTATATCCATATGCAATAATCCTAAAAATCCACATCTAAATCCATTACCAAAAGTATTAGAAAATTCTGGTTTATATGATAATGATGCATCACTTAAACTAATTTTAGTTAAAGCATTACTAAAAATATTGTAGTTACTATTATTTAATAAAAATAAACTTACAAAAATCTGTGGATTAACTTTTTTTATTGGTAATATTGCATTATTAACATCTTTTTCTGAAATAATAGTACTTCCGACTATTGGTTGTTTAAAATTTTTTATATTACATATAATCCAGCCAACTTCACCACAATTTAGTACAGAACACTCTTTTATTTTTGGTGTAACTAGCCATATTTTTTTTACAATATAAGTATTATTAATATTAACTAATTTAATTTTATCTTTTTTCAAAATAAAACCAGATTTAATTCTTATTAATAACATAATTCCTAAATATTTATGAAATTGAGCATCTATAATTATTGCTTGTAATTTGTCATTATAATAATTAATAGGTGGGGGGATAAATTCTATTATATTTTTTATTAAGTTACTTATACCCATTGATTTCTTTGCAGAACAACAAGTAATGATCAAATTTTTATCTAAAATATTTTTTATTTGATTAATAAGATTAATAGGTTTAGATTCTAGTAGATCTATTTTATTTATTACTACTATAGTAAATAAATTCATGTTTTTTGCTATATAGAAATTATTTACGGTTTGTGCTTCAATTCCTTTTATAGCATCTATTAATAATAAAACACCTTCACATGCCGATAATGCTCGAATAACTTCATAAGAAAAATCTGTATGTCCTGGAGTATCAATTAAATTTAACTTATAATTAACTCCAAAAAAATTATAAGTTAGATTAATACTTTGTGCTTTTATTGTAATACCTCTTTCTTGTTCTAAATAAATATTATCTATAATATTTATATTATCTAAATAATTTTTATTGTTACAAAATTTAATTAAACAATTAGACAACGTTGATTTACCATGATCAATATGAGCAATAACAGAAAAATTACGAATATTATTTGTTTTAAACATATAGAATATTTTTAATAAAATTTACTTTATATATTATTATATTTATAATAAAAATATATTCAATAGTAATACATTTATTTATGATCAATATAATTAACTGGAATAATCTATTAAAAAATGAGTTTAAAAAAGATTATTTTAAAAAAATAATAAAGTTTATAAAAAATAGAAAATCTGATGGATATGAGATATATCCAAGTAATAATAGGATATTTTATGCTTTAAATACAACAAAATTTAATAAAGTAAAAATTGTTATAATTGGACAAGATCCATATCATAATCCAAAACAAGCGGATGGTTTAGCTTTTTCTGTTAATAAAGGTATAAAAATTCCACTATCATTATTCAATATTTTTAAAGAATTAAAAAATAGTGTTGATAACTTTATTATTCCAAATCATGGAAATTTATATAATTGGGCTATACAAGGAGTATTATTACTTAATTCTATACTTACAGTAGAAAAAAATAAACCATTATCTCATTCAAATATAGGATGGGAATTATTTACTAATACAATTATAAAAATATTAGATCATTATCATAATGGATTAATATTTTTATTATGGGGTAATTTTGCTAAAAAAAAAATTAAATATATAAATAAGAATAAACACTTTATATTAACAACATCACATCCATCACCATATTCTGCAAATTTAGGATTTTTTGGTTGCAGACATTTTACTATAGCTAACAATATTCTTATTAAACAAAATAAAAAACCAATAAATTGGTTAATATAATTACGCCAATCTTACTATCTAGATACTGTAACTATAGCTGGTCGTATTAACCTTTTATTTAAAGTATAACCTTTTTGTACTATACAAATTACTTGATTAGGCTCATATTTACCAGATTTATCTATACTAATAGCTTGATGTATAGATGGATCAAATTGAACTAAATTTTTATCTATTAAATCTAATCCAAATTTACGCATAACACTAATTAAAGATTGTAAAGTTAATTCAATACCTTTCTTTGTAGAAGATAATGCATCATCTTTATCTATTGTAATTAATGCTCTCTCAAGATTATCAATTACTGGTAACAATTCAATCATAAAGTTTTCTAAAGCAAATTTATGAGCTTTTTCTATGTCTTGTATACTTCTACGACGAATATTCTCGATTTCAGCTTTTGCTCTTAATATATAATCACGTTCTTTCTGCTTTAGTTCAATGATAGATAATTCTAGTTCATTTATACGTTGATCTCTAACATCTAATTTAGTAGATTGTTCTAAATTAGAATTATTTGAAAATTCTTGATTATTACTATTTTCTTGACTTTCTAAATCTTTCTGATCACGAGTACTTTGTTCTTTACTAATTTCCATTAGTTCTCCATTATCTATTAAAAAATAATAAAGAATATTAATGGGGATTAATAATAAATATTTCAAGTAAATTATATTAATACATGTAAATAATAAGGATATATAATTATTATGACTAATAATTTTAATACAATAGGTATTATTGGTTATTCTTGTTGTAAAAAAATTCTTTTTGTATGTAAGAAATTATATTATTGGTTAGATAAAAATGGATATAATATCATAATAGATAGTAGAATTACTAATAATTTATTTATTAATAAAGTAAATAATGGTAATATTAATTACATAGGTAAACAGGCAGATTTAGCTATTGTTGTTGGAGGTGATGGAAATATGTTAGGTGCTATACGTACCTTAGCATATTACAAAATTAAAATTATAGGTATAAATTGTGGTAATTTGGGATTTTTAACTGATATAAATTATAGTTCATTATTACAACAACTATCTGAAATATTATCTGGTAATTATATAGTAGAAAAAAGATTCTTGTTAGAAGTATATTATATTCTTAATGGTAAAAAGAAAAAAATTGGTAATGCAATTAATGAAATTTTATTAAGATCAAATAGTATTAAATCTATGATAGATATTTTAGTTTATATTGATAATAAATTTGCATTTTTAAACTACGCTGATGGTCTAATAATTTCTACACCAACTGGATCTACAGCTTATTCATTATCAATTGGTGGGCCAATTATTACACCACTAGTTAAAGCTATTATGTTATTACCTATATTTCCTCATACTTTATCATCTAGACCAATAATTATTAAAAATACTAGTGTTGTAAAATTATTCTTTCCTAAAAATAATAAAAGTATAAAAGTTAGTTGTGATAATCAGGTAGATTTTATATTAAATACAAAAAAAAATATATATATATGTAGTGGTAATAAGTATTTTAATCTAATACATCCAACAAAATATAATTATTTTAATTTATTAAGAAAGAAATTATTTTGGCTAAAAAATTATAGAAATTAATAAATATTAGTACTATTTATAAATAGTAGAAGTACTTATTTTAAAGTAAGTTAAAAGTATTAAAATTAAAAAATCCATAAAATGAAAAAAAAATATATTAAACTATTATTAATGATGTTCTTTACACTGTTTAATAGTGGTTGTTTTTTTTTAATAAAATATTAAAGTCACAAAATATTATTTATGGTAATTATATTAATAATTTTAACCTAATTAAGTTAGGTATGACAAAAAAAGAAATTATAATATTATTTGGAGCACCATTATTAAACAATATTAATAATAAAAATACTTGGTTTTATATTTATAGAAAAGAATATAATGGAGGACTATTAATTATTCAAAGAATGTTAATAATTAAATTTAACAAAAATATAGTTATAGATTTTATGATAACATAATGTTATTATTTTTTGTAATAATTAAATTATTTATAGTTGTAAAGTGAATAAAAAAAATAATATAATTTGTATAAGAAAAAATGTTTCCTTTAATTATGATTTAAAGAAAGAAATTAATGTTGGAATTATTCTTCATGGTTGGGAAATAAAATCATTAAGAAAAAATAAAATAAATATTAAATATAGTTACATATCTATAGTAAATAGAGAAGCTTATTTAATTAATTCTGAATTTCAACCCTTAATGACTTCAAACATTAATTATATTGACATAAAAAGAAATAGAAAATTATTATTAAGGAAACAGGAATTATATCTTTTATCTAATTATATTAAACAAAAAGGATATACCGTAATACCATTATTAATATTTTGGAAACAACATTTAGTAAAAATAAAGATTGGTATAGTAAAAGGTAAAAAGAACTTCGATAAAAGAATGGACATAAAACACAGGGAATGGTTAATAACTAAATCTAGAAATATAAAAAATTTATCTAAAAAATATTGAAAATATTATTAATTATCATTAATATTATTTTATTAGGGGCTGTTTATGGATTTGACAATTTATAAATTACTTTTAGTTCATGTCGAGGATTAGGTAACCACGTAAAAACCTTAATTGTTAAATGCAAATAGTAAGTGTAAACCAATTGCTTTAGCTGCTTAATTTGTTGTTAAAGTGTATGGTTAAAGATGTTTTTTATTCCTAGATAAAAAGCATTGTTGTTTACAAATTCTAGGGTATGAATATTTTATTGGGCTTGACAGTAAAATATTATTTAATTATTCAAGATAACTGTTAAGATTAATTTGTTCATATTAACTTAGCATAAAAACAAAATGAACTAAACATGTAATACTATTAGTAAATCATAATTTGGACGCGGGTTCGAATCCCGCCAGCTCCATTTTATTATGGAATTTATTTTAAAAAGATATAATTCACCTAATAAATATCAAAATAATTATAAATTTGTTAATATTAAAATATATTTTATATTAAAATTAAACTAATAATTATTAATTTTTTAATTAAAATTCAATAGTTATAATTTAATAAATTAATTATCAATAAGTTTTTAATGTATATTTATTAAAATTAAATTATTAATTTATTTAATGAGATTAATTATTAGCATGAAAACTTAATAAATATGGAGATAATTTATTAAGTTAAATATTATTTAGATATTTTTTAAAATATTAATTCGATAATTTTAAATTAAAAAATAAAATATGAATATTAACAATAAATTATACAATGTTACTATTTCTGTAATAACTTTGATAATATTATATTTTTTTAATAATTATTATTCAATTTTTGTATTAGTTATAAGTAATTTAGTTACTGTATTGTCTATTGTTATTAATACTTTTAATACTGTTCGTCATGCAGATGTTCTTGCTCATAGATTAGGTGAACCATTTGGTTCATTAATTTTAACATTATCAGTAGTTATTCTAGAAGCAAGTTTAATAGCAGCTTTAATGATTACAAATAATAATGTATCTACATTAATGCGTGATACATTATATTCAGTTATTATGATTGTAACAACTGGGTTAGTTGGATTGTCATTATTATTAGGAGGTAGAAAGTTTGATACTCAATCATTAAATTTAGCAGGTATTAAACAATATTTAATGGCAATTATATTATTGTCTATTATAGTTCTTATTTTTCCTTCTACATTACCAAATGGTAATTTTAATTCTATACAAACTATTATTATAGGTACATTATGTATAGTAATGTATGGAGTATTTTTATTAATACAAACACATACTCATCAAAGTTGGTTTATTTATGAACATGAAGATGTTGATAATTATATTCAGTCTATGCATACGTCGCTATGGCATAGTTTTTGGTTAATAATACATTTATTATTTGTTATTATTACTATTAAACTTAATGCTAGTTCATTAAATGAATTATTAACAATAATTAATGCACCAAAACAAATTGCTGGATTTTTAATAGCTTCATTAACTTTATCTCCCGAAGGTTTGGGAGCAATACGTGCAGTACTAAATAATCAAGCACAAAGAGCTATGAATTTATTGTTTGGTTCCGTTCTTGCTACAATATCATTAACTGTACCAACAGTAATTGTGTTATCATTTATTACAAAAAAACAAATATTTTTTAGCTTAACTTTACCTCAATGTATAGCATTACTAACTACTTTGGTAGTTTGTCAAGTATCATTATCTACTGGTAGAACTAATATTTTAAATGGGGTAACACATTTAGCTTTATTTATTATGTATTTAATTACAATTGTATTATATTAATTTTAAAACGATTTTACAATATCATCTATAGATTTAACTTGATTTAGTAAAGTTTTTAGCTGTTTAATTGGTAATATAGATGCACCATCACATTTTGCTTTGTATGGATTAGGATGTGATTCAATAAATAATCCAGCTATACCTGTAGCAATACCAGATCTAGCTAATTCATTTGTTTGTTTACTTCTTCCTTCAGAAACTGCATTATATGGATTACTACGACATTGTAATGAATGTGTAACATCAAAAATTACAGGACAACCATTAGAAATATCTTTCATAACAGAAAATCCTAACATATCAACTACTAAATTATTATAACCAAACATAGTTCCTCGTTCACAAATAATAATATTATTATTATTAAAATTACGAAATTTATTTACTATATGAACTACTTGATGTGGACTAATAAATTGCGGCTTTTTAATATTAACTACTTTTTTAGTTTCAGCTATAGTACGAATAAGATCAGTTTGTCTAGCTAAAAAAGCTGGTAATTGAATAATATCAACTACAGGTTTTACAATATCAACTTGATATCTTTCATGTACATCTGTCATAATTGGTATATCGAATTGATTTTTTAATTCAGCAAAAATATTTATACTATAATCTAAATCTAAACCTCTATATGAATTAATTGAAGTTCGATTTGCCTTATCAAAGGATGCTTTGAATATATAAGGGATACCAAGATTATCGGTAATATTTTTATAATATTCACATACATACATGGCTAAATCTCTAGATTCTAATACATTTAAACCACCAAATACCACAAATGGTAAGTCATTAGATATTTTAATATTTTTTACTTTTATTACAACATTACGCATAAATGTTATTAATTATTTAATATTAAATATTTATAATATTATAACAATTGACCAAAACTAAATCTTTCATAATTATTATAATCATAACCAGTACCTACATTTTTAAATCCAATTTCCTTTAAAGTATTTCTTACAAAATTACCTTGTTGATAATCATGTTCCAATATTAACCAACCATTATATGCCAAAAAATTTTTTGATTGATAACAAATTAATTTTAAATACATCAATCCATCATAACCAGCTAAAAATGCTGTTTTAGGTTCAAAATACAATTCTGGTTGGACATTATACCAATCACTAATTTTTAAATATGGAGGATTACTAACGATTATATTATAATTATAAAATCTTATATTGCTAAACCAATTACTAAGAATAAATTTAATATTATATAACTTTAATTTTATAGCATTATATTTAGCTATACTTAATGTTTTAATATAATAATCAACACTAGTAATAATCCATTTTGGTTTTTCTTTTGCTAAAGCTAAAGATATTATTCCACTACCAGTTCCTAGATCTAATACTAACATTTTTTTATTAGATGATAAATTCAAAATATATTCTACTAAACATTCTGTATCTGCTCTAGGAATCATTGTATTATAAGATACATAAATTTTTAATGACCAAAACTCATGATATCCTAAAATATATGCTAGTGGTTCTCTGTTAATTCTTCTAAAAATTAATTGCAATAATTTATTATATTGCTTATATGTTAATTTTTTATCTTTTAATAAAATTAGTTTATTACGTTTATTATTAGTTACTTTGCTTAAAAGTATTTCAGCTTCTAATTTAGAATTATTTATGCCAGCTAATAATAATTTATTACTAGCATATTTTAACCAATTATTATAATTAATATTATTATTTATACTCATTTTTTAAAATAAAAATTAGATAATGGTTGAATAATTAAATCTAATTCACCATTAAATATATCTTCTAGACGATATAATGTTAAGTTTATTCTGTGATCAGTTACACGACGTTGTGGGAAATTATAAGTTCTAATTCTATCAGATCTATCTCCACTACCTAATAAAATTCTTCTTGTAGAAATCTCTTTTTTTTGTTTTTCTTTTAGTTTTAAATTATTTAATCTTGCTACTAAAACAGACATGGCTTTAGCTTTATTTTTATGTTGAGAACGTTCATCTTGACATTCTACAGTTACACCTGTTGGTATATGTGTTATTCTAATAGCAGAATTAGTAGTATTAACATGTTGTCCACCAGCTCCAGAAGATTTAAAACTATCAATTCTTAAATCATTATTATTAATAGTTATTTTTGATTCTTGAACTACAGGAATAACAGCAACTGTGCAAGTAGAAGTATGCACACGTCCTTGTGATTCAGTAGTAGGTATTCTTTGTACTCTATGTCCACCAGATTCAAACATTAAATAATTATAAGCATTTTTATTATTTATTTTAATTATTATTTCTTTATAACCACCTAAATGACTATAATTAGTATTAACTATTTCAGTATCCCAATTTTTATTTTCAGTAAATTGACTATACATATATAATAAATCACTAGCAAATAATGAGGCTTCGTTTCCTCCAGTACCAGCTCTAATTTCTAAAAAACAACCATGTTGATTAATATTATCTTCTTTAGAAAGAATATTAATAATTTTTTTTTCTATTATTAGTTTATTTTTATTAAAAAATTGTAATTCTTCTGTAACTAAATCTTTTAATTCAATATTATTAGCTAATTTTTTAGTATTATTTATATTTTGATTTATGTTTAACCATTGTTTAAAATATTTCACTACTTTTGCTAATTCATTGTATTCTTTTGATAATGTTAAAAATAATTTTTTATTAGAAATAATATTTTTTTTACTTAACAGAACTTCAACTTCATTAAAACGATGTTTTTTATTGTGTAGTTTTGCTATTAAATTTTTATCCATGATTAACATATAACAAATTAATTTAAAAATTAATATATATAATTATAATTACTAATCTATTGTTAAAATTATAATTAATGATAAAATTACATTAACGTAATTTTGACTTTGATTTTTTGATTCAAATTAATATTATAATAACTATCATGTAAACAAAAGATATAATGAATAAAAATTTTACAAATTATTTTAGTAAATTATTAATTATTACATGTTTAAGTTTATTTAGTGCATGTCATAATAATATAAAAATAATTAATAACAATTATTATAATTGGAATCATCAACAACAACTACTATTAAATATTAAACATTATAAATTAAATGGATTAATTACTTACATATCAAAACAATATAATATTAGTGCTAATTTTTATTGGCAACAAATTAATAATAATGATTATAAATTTGTTTTAACTAATCAATTTAATACTATTAAGTTATGTTTAAATGTTACAAATAATACTACAAAACTAATTATAAATAATAATATTTTTTGTTATCAACAATTACCAGATATCATTATAAAAGAATTATTTAATATTAATGTACCTTTTAAATACTTAAATCAAATAGTTTTAGGTATAATTGGTAATAATCAAAAGTTTATTTTAAATAAATATGGTTATTTAAATAAAACTACATTATATGATAATAATAATGTATGGAATATAATTTATGGTAAACATAATTATTATCATAATAATATGGTTGTATTATCAAAATATATAGAATTATATTGTAATGATGTTAATATAAAAATTAAAATTTACAACTGGATAATATAACAAAAATGGCTAATTATTGTTTACCATCACCAGCAAAAATTAATTTGTTATTACATATTATAGGTTGTAAAAAAAATGGTTATCATAAATTACAAACAGTTACACAATTTATTAATTATAGTGACACAATTAATATTACTGTAACTAAAAATAATATTATTAGTTTATCTAGTAACACTAATAAAATAATTTCACAAAATAATTTAGTTGTAAAAGCAGTAAAATTACTAAAATATTTCTGTCTAAAAAACAAATGTATTAATAAATATTTTGGAATACATATTAAACTAAATAAAGTTATTCCTATAGGTAGTGGATTAGGTGGAGCTTCATCTAATGTTGCTACAATATTGTTAATCTTAAATAAGATTTGGCATTGTAATTTAACATTACCTGATTTAGCAAAAATAGGTTTATTGCTTGGTGCTGATGTACCACTATTTATATATGGTCATACAGCTATAGTTGAAGGTATAGGAGAAATAAATACTCCAATATCTTTAAAAGAAAAATGGTATATAATTATTATACCCCCAATAGAAATTTCGACAGCTAAAATATTTAGCTATATTAATACTAATAACTATTCTGTTATAAAAACTCATACAGAATTATTATCTAGTAAATATTATAATGATTTTGAAAGTATAGTAGTAAAAAAATTTCCAATAATAAAAAAATATATATTATGGTTATCACAATATGTTCCTGCTAGATTAACTGGAACTGGATCATGTATATTTGCTGAATGTGATAATCAAAATATAGCTTATTCTATTTTATTTAATAAACCTAGTGAAGTAAAGGGTTTTGTAACTAAAAGTAAGAATATTTCACCGTTACATAGTGTTCTTAAAAACAAAAAAATATTTAGTTATTAGTATTTTATTTGGAATTATATATGTCTAGTATAAAATTATTTTCTGGAAGTGCTACTACACAATTAGCATATCATATTGCTGCTAACTTGAAATTAAGTATTAGTAACGCATTTATAGGTCGTTTTAGTGATGGTGAAATTAATATACAAATTAATGAAAATGTAAGAGGTGATGATATTTTTATTATTCAATCTACATGTGCTCCAACTAATGATAATATTATGGAATTAATTTTAATGATTGATGCTTTAAAAAGAGCTTCTGCTAGAAGAATTACTGCTGTAATACCATATTTTGGTTATGCTAGACAAGATAGAAGAGTTAGATCATCTAGGGTACCTATTACTGCTAAAGTTATTGCTGATTTTTTATCTAGTGTTGGTGTTGATCGTATTCTTACCGTTGATTTACATACTGAACAAATACAAGGATTTTTTACAGTTCCTGTAGATAATGTTTTTGGTAGTATTGTGTTAATTGACGATATACGTAAAAAAATGTTATATAATCCTATTATTGTATCTCCAGATATTGGTGGAGTTATCCGTGCACGTGCTGTAGCTAAATTACTTAATGATATTGATATTGCTATTATTGATAAAAGAAGATCAAAAGCTAATATAGCTCAAGTTATGAATGTTATTGGTGATGTTTCTCATCGTGATTGTTTAATAATTGACGATATGATTGATACTGCTAGTACTATATGTGAAGCTGCTAATGTTTTGAAAAAAAATTTAGCTAAAAGAATATTTGTATATGCTACGCATCCAGTATTTTCTGGTAATGCTTATTATAATATCAAAAATTCTGTAATTGATGAATTAATTGTATGTGATACAATACCACTAACGTCAACAATAAAATTATTATCTAACATTAAAATATTAACTTTAGCTAATATGTTAGCAGAAGCAATTAGGCGTATTAATAATGAAGAATCAATATCAGAGATGTTTAAAGTAAAATGATTAAGTTAATTATTGGATTATCTAATTATGGTTTACTATATAATAATAATAGACATAATATTGGAGCAAAATTTATTTGTACCCTAGCTAAATATAATAATTTAATCTTTAAAAAAGATATAAAATTATTTAGTTATATTAGTGAATTTAAAATAGATAATTATAGTGTATATTTATTATTACCAATGACATATATTAATATGAACGGCAAATCATTATTTGCCGTAGCTAATTTTTACAATATTAAAATAAATGAGATATTAATTATTCATGATGAATTAGATTTACCACTTGGTAAAATAAGATTTAAGCAAAAAATAAATAATACTAGTCATAATGGTGTAAAAAATATTGTATTAACATTTAATAATAATAATTTATATAGAATTAAAATTGGTATAGGACATCCAGGAAATAAAAATAAAGTAGTTAATTTTTTGTTATCTGATATGTCTATTAGAGAACTAAAAATAATAAAATATACTTTTAATTCAATAATAAAAAATATTAGATATGTTATTTATTTAGATGAGTACAATATTAGTAAATTTATTTTTCAACATAATAAATTAATTCAATTAACTAAAGGTAATATTAATTAAAACCCAATGAATATTAGATGTGGTATTATAGGATTACCTAATATTGGTAAGTCAACTTTATTTAATTTATTAACTAATAGTCAAGTTAAAACAGATAATTATCCGTTTTGTACAATTAATCCTAATATAGGAATTGTTAATTTATATGATCCTCGTTTATATAAAATAGCTAATATTATTAATGTAAATAATATATTATTTTCTAGAATTCAATTAATTGACACTGCTGGTTTAATTAAAAATGCTGCTAATGGTATTGGTTTAGGAGAAAAAATATTAGAACAATTATATAAAGTTAATATTATTTATCATGTAGTACGTAATTTTAAAAAAAATAGTATTCATCATGTATATAATCGTATTTCACCAACAGAAGATATTAATATAATTAATATGGAATTAATTCTTTATGATTTAATTAAATGTGAAAGTTTATTAAGTAAATTAAAATATAATATTGCTAATAAAAATATCATAAAAATTTATAATAAATTAATATCATGCTTAAACAGCAACAAAATGTTAAAAACATTAGATTTCAGTGATGAAGAAAAAAATATTGTTAGTAGTTTAAATTTTATTACTTTAAAACCAATGATTTATATTTTTAATTGTGATAATGAAATTAATACACAAAACATATTAAATACTACTAATTATAATAAAGATATAATAATAAATATTAATTTTTTGAAAGAAAAAAATATTAATAATATAATTGAAAAATCTATGTTAGATAAAGTAAATTTCAGAATATATAATAAAATTTTAAGTAAAAATAATTTAGTAAAATTATTTATGATAACATTTAATTTATTAAATATAATTAACTTCTTTACTTTTAATGATAAAGAAATAAAATCTTGGATGATAAAACGGGGAACTACAGCGTTAACTGCCGCTAAAAAAATACATTCTGATATTTATAATGGTTTTATAAAAGTTAAGGTAATAAATTACAATAAATTTATATTAATTAATAATAATAAGTTTCAAAGATTAAATAAAATACCATATTCGATTTATAATAAATATTATTCCATAATTGATGGAGATATACTAAAATTTGTATTTCGTTAACTTTTTAATTATAGTCGCGAATTCTTAATAAACTTTGTAATTTAATATGATTTATTATACACTACATAAAAAATTTTAGATTTTAATGTATAATTGAAATTATTAATAATAATCTATGAAAATTAATAATTATTATAAACAATATCTTATTAAATTATTAAAAATACCCCAGTCATCTAACAAAATTAGAACATTATTTTCACCAACTGATTTTAATAAAGAATTAATATACTCTATTAGTAAAGCAAGATTTAGAATATATATAGTATTATTATATTTTGATTGCGATCGTAGTGGTAGGTTAATATTAGATACTTTATATAAAGCTAAAAAAAATTACTATAATCTTGATATAGTAATTATAGTTGATTTAAATCGTGCTAAAAGAAATAGATTTGGTAATACTAACAAAGTAACAAATATTGATTGGTATTATTACATAGCACAAATAAATTCAGACATAGAAATTCCAATATATGGAATTCCAATTAGTAATAGAGAATATCTTGGAGTTTTTCATTTAAAAGGATTTATCATTGATAATAAAGTAATTTATAGTGGTGCTAATATTAATGATATTTATTTAGAAAAGTTAAATTATTGTAGATATGATCGTTATAAAATTATTAAAAATAGATTATTAGCTGATACATTAGTCTATTATATTAAACAATATTTATTAACTGCAAAAGCAATTAATAGATTAAATAATATTAATAGTAAAAATATTATTGTTAACAATAATATTTTTACATTGCGAAAAACTTTAAGAACAGCAAATTATCATTATTTAGGTACTATTAATTATAATAAATTATCAATTATTCCATTAGTTGGTTTAGGTAAATATAATTTATTAAATAAAACTATTTATCATCTTATTTATTCTGCTCAAAAAAAAATAATTTTGTGTACTCCATATTTTAATATACCTAATGTACTGTTTAATAGTATTGTTGATGTATTAAATCTTGGTATAACAGTAGAAATTATTGTTAGTGATAAAACGGCTAGTGATTTCTATGTTCCTAAAAAAAATGATAATTTTCATATAACTAACATTATACCATATCTATATGAAATAAATCTTCGTAATATTATGGTAAAATTACAAAATTATATTGATCATGGAGATTTAATAATTAAAATATGGAAAAATCAATATAATTCTTTTCATATGAAAGGTATTTGGATTGATAATGATTGGTGTATGTTAACTAGTAATAATTTTAATATGAGATCATGGCAGTTAGATTTAGAAAATGCTCTACTAATTTATGACCCACAACATTTTCTAACTAAAGAAAATGAGATAGAATTAAATAATATTAATAATTACACAAAATTAATTAAACATTATAACGATATACAAATTATTGCTGATTATCCTATTAAAATACGTAATTTAATAAATAAAATACAGAAAATTAATTTTGATAAGATAATAAAATTTCTAATATAAAAACCTGATAATTTCCTACTCTCACATAGAATAACTCTACACTACCATCGGCACCACAACATTTAACTTCTGAGTTCGGAATGGATTCAGGTTGATCTATTGCGTTATTATTATCAGGTTTATAATTTATAAAAACAACTTAGGTGTTATAAGGTTAAATTCTCACGGGCAATTAGTATCAGTTAG
>JAOBJW010000002.1 GCA_025728315.1 Candidatus Lightella neohaematopini
TACACTGTTTTTTTATTATGTCAAGTTGATTTATTATAAATAAATAATAATGGTTATAGTTTTATTTAAATTGAAATATTAATACTATCAAGATAGTATTAATATTTTTATTTATTAGTTAATATTTATTTAATATTATGCGTATTACTAAATACCCAATTTTTACAAGTAAAAATATTTTTTCTAATATAGAAAGTACTAGTTATAGGTTAATGTTACGTTCTGGTATGATTCGTAAATCATCTAAAGGAATTTATATTTGGCTACCTATTGGTATACGTGTTTTAAATAAAGTAATAAGTCTTATCAAAAAATATATGAATAGTATAGATGCTATAGAGTTAATGATGCCAATAATGCAACCAGAATATTTATGGAAAAAGAGTGGTAGATTAAAAATTAGTAATTTAGAAATTATGTCTGTTATTGATCGTAAACAAATAAAATATATTTTAGGACCAACTAATGAAGAAGTAATACTAAATTTAGTTCATAATGAAATTCATTCTTATAAGAATTTACCGACAATTTTTTATCAAATACAATATAAATTTCGTGACGAAATTAGACCTTGTCTTGGAGTAATACGTTCTAGAGAATTCATTATGAAAGATGCTTATTCATTTCATTCTAATAAATTTTCGTTACAAAAAACTTATAATAAGATTTTTCATTTATATAAAAAAATATTTGATTGTATGAAAATTAATTTTTTTGTTGCTCAAGCAGATACTGGATTTATTGGAGGAGATATATCTCATGAATTCTATGCTAGGAAAATTAATAATTTTAGTGAAACTAAAAATTTTAAAGAATTAAAATTAATAAAGATACCAAATATTAATTCTATAGATGAGTTGTCAAATAAATTACATATATCTATAAAAAAGATAGTTAAAGTAATTATTATACGTAATAATAATTTACTAAAATATAATAGTTCATTATTAGCTTTAGTTATTAGAGCAGATAAAGAACTAAATTTAGTTTATATTAGTAAAATATTAAATTTGAAATTACCAATTAAATTAGCTACTGAAAATGATATTAAACATATATTAAAAATTAATAATAGTATTATTGGTGTGTTAAATTTATCAATACCAATAATTATTGATTATGATGTTGCTAACATGAAAAATTTTGTTACTAGCAATAATATACATGAAGAATACTTAATAAACGTTAATTGGGGTAAAGATTTAATTTTACCTGAAATAAAAAATTTATGTAATAAAAATGTTAATTTTAATAACCAAACTAAAAATGATGCAATAGAAATTGCCCATATTTTTCAACTAGGAACAAAATATTCTCATCCTATGAAAGTTTATATAAAAAAGGATAATAATAAAACAGAATTAATTATGGGGTGTTATGGTATAGGAATAACAAGATTAATCGCAGCTGTTATTGAACAAAATAATGATCAATATGGTATAAAATGGCCACCTATGATTGCACCATTTAATGTGGCATTATTACCAATTAATTTCTATTCTTCAATAGAAGTAAAAAATACAACAGAATATATTTATAAAAAATTATTATATTATAATGTAGATACTCTTCTTTATGATCGTAAAGAATATTTTGGTGTTATGTTACATGATATAGAATTAATTGGTATTCCTAATATATTAATTATTAGTAAAAGTAATTTAAATAAAGGAATAATAGAATATAAAGACCGTATTAATAATACTATTATTCCAGTTAATAGTAATAATATAGTACAATTTTTACTAAGACGAATAAAGAATATAATTTAATAAAGATATTTATTTTTATTAAACCAATATAAATACCAATGATTACTATTAATTGGTGCACCATATACAGTAACAAAGTATCCTATAGCTGCAATTAATTTATTATTATAAAATAGTATAGGTATAATTTTTCTTTGCCATGGAGGTACTGATAATATTTTCCAAATTTTTTTTAAAGTAATATGGTGCTTAGTATGTACTAATTTTATTAATGTCTTACTTTTTATATTAAAACGTATTGATACAATATCTGTTACAGTCGGTGCTTTCACAATAGATATTAGTTTTTTATTATTAATGTTATTTATTGTTAAAAATAAAATTTCTCCTAAATTTAGAGGTAATAAAATTCTTTTGTAATTATTAGTTGACGTAAATATAATAGTTTTACTACAAAAATCCTTATATCGATTACTAAATTTATGTACATATAAACGATTTCTAAATTTTTGTACTATAAAATTACTTATATAAAATTTAGCTAATGAATCATTTCTACTTAAAACTACTTCATTCCATATTATATTTAATTTTTTATAAGAACATGATATAAAAACTTTTTTTATTAACCAAAAACGTAAAATAGCTAAACAATAAACTATACTCATACCAATCATATTATCTACTATTAATGATTCATCATGAAACATCATACTATAAATTATTTTATTTAATAACATATTAATTAACTGTTCTTGATGAGCACATAAATAAGTACTTAAAGTAACATTTTGACAAAAATTATTCCATCTTTTTTGTAATAATGGTATAATGTTGTTTCTTAAAAAATTACGATCTAATGTATTATCATAATTACTATCGTCATTCACCCAATTTAATTTATTTTTATTAGCATAAGATAGCAACATTGCTTTTGAACAATTTAACAAAGGTCTTAATAATCTGCTATGATAAAATGGTTGATCTATTGGCATGGCTGATAGCCCTCTAGGACCACTACCTCTTTTTAATGCTAAAAAAAATGTTTCTACTTGATCATTTTGATGATGTGCGGTAATCAATACTTCATTATATTTTAGAACTTTTAGTAGTTTTTTATATCTTTGATTACGTGCATTTTGTTCAAAATTACCTTTATTAACTTTAATAACATCATATATAAATGATACATCACGTCGTTTACATTCGTAAATACAATGATGTAACCATTGATTGGAAGATAAACTACTTCGTTGATGATCAATATAACACGCTCTTAAAAATATATTATTATATTTATTACGTAACATTGTGATTATATCTAATAAAACTATAGAATCTAAACCACCGCTAAAAGCCAATAATAAATAATTGTATGGATGAATAAATTTTATTACTTGTTGTTGTAAGTATTTTGTGTAGTCTTTATCAATCACTTTATTTACATGTATAATTCATAATTATAGTTAATTAACTTATGATAACGATTTTTTAATAACTGTTTTTTACTTAAAAGTTTTAATTTATTTAAATCTACTAGTAATTGTTTTTTTATATTTGTTGCAGTTAATTGCAAATTTTTATGAGCTCCACCTAGAGGTTCATTAATAATGTTATCAATTAATTTTAATTTTTTTAAATTTATTGCAGTCATATTCATTGATTTAATAGATGATAGTATTTTACTGCTATCTTTCCATAATAATGCAGCACATCCTTCTGGAGATATAACTGAGTAAATACTATATTGTAACATATTAATTTTATCACCTACTCCAATAGCTAAAGCACCTCCAGATCCACCTTCACCTATTATAATACATATTATTGGTACACTTAAATGAGACATTTCTAATAAATTTCTTGCTATTGCTTCTGCTTGCCCACGTTCTTCAGCTTCTATGCCAGGATAAGCTCCTGGAGTATCAATAAAAGTAATTATTGGAATATTAAAATTATTAGCCATACGCATTAATCTAAGAGCTTTTCGATAACCTTCCGGTGATGGCATACCAAAATTACGCCTAATTTTATCTTTGATACTACGACCTTTTTCATGACCTATTATCATTACTGAATATGATTCTAAACGTGCAATACCTCCAATAATAGCTTTATCATCAGAAAACATACGATCACCAGATAGTTCATCAAAATCAGTAAAGATCATATTAATATAATCTATAGTATGAGGTCTTAGTGGATGTCTTGCTAATTGTATTATTTGCCACTTATTTAAATTAGAAAATATTTTATTAGTTAACTTAATACTTATTTTTTTTAATTTATTAATTTTATTAGATAAATTAACATCATTTATTTTCATTTTATTATTAAGAGTTAATAAATTAATCTTTTCTTCTAACTTTATAATTGGTTGTTCAAAATCAAGATATTCTAGATTCATAATATTTTACACTTAAAATTATTAATACTGTTATTTATCAATTACGCACATAAACATATCAGTTTGATATTTTGAATAACTAGCATATTGTTTAGATTTATTTATAATATTATCAATATAATCTTCATTAGATTTATTAGTTATTTTTAATAGACGAAATACATTAAATTTTATTAATTGTTTAATTATAGATCTATTAACTATTCCAGTATCAACACGAATACAAAAATCTAATAAATTTTTAAACTTTCCCTGACTACGTTTTTTAATAATTTCCTTAGCTATGTTAAATCCTAAACCATTAATCATGCCTAAGCCACATATAATAATGTTATTATGAACATAACAATGATATTGACTATAATTAATTTCTGGTAACATAATTCTTATATTCATAAGAGCACATTCTTGAATTAAAACAGATAATTTTTTTTGATTATTTATATTATTTGTCATTACAGATGACAAAAATTCTGCTGGATAATTAGCTTTTAACCATAATGTATAATAAGATAATAATGCATATGCAGTAGAATGAGATTTATTAAATCCATAATGAACGAATTTTTCTAAGAAATAAAATATTTTAGTAGCTAATTGTTTATTAATATTATTCTTTTTAGCACTATTAATAAATAATAATTTTTGTTTATCTATTTCTGTAAAAATTTTTTTACTGATTACTTGACGTAATATATCAGCATCAATAAAGTTATAACCAGCTAATACTTGTGCTATTTGTATAACTTGTTCTTGATATAAAATAATACCATAGGTAGATTTTAAAATTGGTTTTAATAAATCGTGTTGCCAATTAATATCAGGATAATAAATTTTTTCTATACCGTGTTTACGGTTAATAAAATTATCTACCATACCAGATTGTAATGGTCCAGGACGAAACAAAGCTATTAACGCAATAATATCTTCAAAAGAGTCTGGTTTTAATCTTCTTATTAAATCTTGCATACCTTTTGATTCTAATTGAAAAACTGCATTAGTATTTATTTTATTTAATAAAATAAAACTATTCTTATCATTTAACTTAATATTAGATAAACTAATATTATTTAATCCTAATCTTGTATTTTTTTTATTAATCATATTAATAGTATGATTAATAATTGTTAAAGTTCTTAAACCTAAAAAATCAAATTTAACTAAACCAATCTTAACTATATCAGTTTTATCTAATTGTATTGCTGCATAATTACTTTTATCATCAAAATATAGTGGGGCAAAATTAATGATTTTACTTGGTGTAATAACAATTCCTCCAGCATGTCTACTAACATTACGAATTACTCCTTCTAATTTAAAAGCCATATTTAATATAATTTTTACATCTTCATTATTACTAAATAATTTAGCTAACTTAGATTCAGTTAAAATTGCTTTTTTTAAAGTTATACCAAAATCCATAGGAATTAATCTAGCAATTTTATCTACAAAATTATAATGATATCCAAGAACACGACCAACATCTCGAATAACTGCTTTAGCGGTTAAAGTACCAAAGGTAATAATTTGTGCTACATTATCTACACCATATTTATTAACAACATAATTAATTACTAAATCTCGTTTTTCCATACAAAAATCAATATCTAAATCAGGCATAGATAATCTTTCTATATTTAAGAATCTTTCAAAAATTAAACCAAATAATAATGGATCTAGTTCAGTAATATTTAAAGCATAAGCCACTAATGATCCAGCTCCAGATCCGCGTCCAGGACCAACAGGTATATTATTGTTTTTTGCCCAGTTGATAAATTCTGATACTATTAAAAAATAATTAGTAAAACCGGTCTTAATAATAGTATTTAATTCTAAATTTAATCTTTGATAATAAGTAATCCATTTTTTATTTCTTATAATTTTATTGGTAAAATTATTTTTTAATCTGTTTATTAATCCCTGTTTAGAAATTTTTATTAAATATTTTTCAGCAGTATATTTTTTTGGTACATTAAATTTTGGTAGTAAATATTTACCTAATGTAATAGTTACATTACATCTTTTAGCTAATTCAACACTATTAACTAGTGATTCTGGTATGTCATTAAATAATAAACACATTTCTTCTTCATTTTTCATATATTGTTCTTTACTATAAGAAACAAATAAATTTTTATTACTATTTACATAACTACCATTGCTAATAGCAACTCTGACTGTATGTGTTTCAAAATCATCTTTTTTTAAAAATCTAACATTATTAGTTGCTAATAATGGTAAATCTTGATCTATAGATAAATTAATAGCTTTATTTAAATATTCATTTTCTAACTCAAAACCATTACGTGTAATTTCTAAATAAAAACTATTTTTAAAATAAGTTTTATAGAATGAAATATAATAATTCAGTTTATTATTTTGGTTATATAATAAACATTGTCCTATATCACCAAATTGTGCTCCAGATAAAATAATTAATCCAGAATTATGATATTTTAACCAATCACGATAAATGAAAACATTAGATGTATTTATTTTATATTTATGTGCTTTAGATATTAAGTAAATTAAATTACTATAACCAATATTATTCATTACTAATATTGTAATTGCATATGATTGATAACTATTAATATAATCTTTAATAATAAAATCAGCACCAATAATTGGTTTTATACCTAAATTATAAGCAATATTATAAAATTTTATTACACCATATAAATTAGTAAAATCAGTAATTGCTAATGCAGGCATATTAAATTTTACTGCTTGATTCAATAATTGATTAATATTAGACAATCCATCTATTATAGAATATTCACTTCTTACATGTAAATGTATAAATTTAGGTAACATAATAATTATAAATTATATTATTTAATGTAAATTATTATTAATGATTTGTAACACTATTTTTGTTACTTGTTCACTAGCATTAAAATTTATTTTTTTATGCAGATCAACAAAAATATTTTTAATCTTACGTTGATAACATTTATTTAGAATAATTTTAATTATTGTAGATGCTAACAATTCCGGTTTAAGATTATCTTGTATATATTCATTAACTATATATTTGTTAGCTAGTAAATTAGGTAATGATATCCATTTAATACGAATTAATATCTTTGCGATAATAAAATCCAATAATGGAATACGATAACCAACTACCATTGGACATTTAGCTATCATACATTCTAATGTTGCTGTACCTGAAGCTAATAGAGCTATATCAGAAGCTACCATGATTTGATATGCTGGATAATTCATTATCCTTATATCAATGTTAGGAATGATGTTATTTTTAATTTTAGTAAATTGATTAATACGATCTTGATTATTTAATGGTACAATAACAACTAAATTAGGAAAAATACTTTTTAAAATTAATATACATTTAAGAAAACTAACACTAATCATATCTATTTCTATTTTACGACTACCTGGTAACATTACTAAACATAAACTATTACTATCTATGTTTAATTTTTTTCTCATTAAAATCTTGTTTGGATAAAGTGGTAAATCTTCTGCTATAGGATGACCAACAAATTTATAATTAACATTATAATGTTTGTAAAATTTTTTTTCAAATGGAAATGTAATAAGCACATTATTAGTAGCATATTTCAATTTTTTGATTCTTTTTTTACGCCAAGCCCAAATTGATGGACTAACATAATGAATAGTATAAATACCAAGTTTTTTTAACCTAGTTTCCAAAAAAATATTAATTTCTGGACTATCTATACCGATAAAAATATTAATATTAGCACTTATTAATTTACTTAAAACATCATATTTAATAAACCTAATTTTTGGTAAATGAGGAATTACATTGGTAATACCAAATAACATTAATTCATTAATATTAAACCAAGTTTTCATTCCTTCTAACTGCATTAACGGTCCAGCAATACCAACAAAATTAACATTCCACAAATATTTTTTTATATTTTTTATTAATTTAGCACCTATTAAATCACCAGAAAATTCACCAACTACTAAACCAATAGTAACTTTAGTCATAGTACAATATTAACGAATAATACCTCTTTTTGAACGAGATAAAAAATCTAAAAAAATAGTTATTATTGGATTATGTTGTGCTAGTTTAGTTAATTCTAATTTAGCTTTTTTTATGGTATTACCATTTCTATATATAATTTTATATGCCATATTAACAGCATGTAATTCATAATTAGAAAAACCATATTTTTTTAAACCTTTTGTATTTAAACCGAAAGGAATAGCATGGTTACCATGAGCTATAATACATGGTGGTACATCTTGTGCTACTCCAGAACAACCACCAATCATAACATAAGCTCCAATAATACAAAATTGATGTATTGCTGTCATTCCACCGATAACAGCATAATCATCAATTGATACATGTCCACCTAATGTAGTATTATTGGCCATAATACAGTGATTACCGATAATACAATCATGAGCAATATGGGTATTACCCATAAGTAAATTATCATTACCAATTTTAGTTACTTTTCTACCTTGTCTAGTACCTCTATGAACAGTAACATTTTCTCTAATCATATTACGATCACCAATTTCTACTCTAGTAGGTTCACTATTATATTTTAAATCTTGATTTACTTCTCCCAAAATAGCAAAAGCATAAATTTTATTATCTTCACCAATATTTGTTATACCATTTACTACAACATGTGATTTTAATTTAGTTCTCGCTCCTATACATACTTGTGATCCTATAAAACAAAATGGACCAATATATACATTAGCATGAATAACAGCTCCCTTTTCAATAATAGAACTAGGATGTATAAAAGAAGACTGATCAATCATTTTATTTTTAAATATCCTTTCTACGAGCACACATCATGGATGCTTTACAAACTAATATATTAGATACTGTAACAATACCATTAAATTTAGCTATTCCATTACGTTCTTTAATAAAAGTTACCTCAATAATCATTTGATCACCTGGTTGTACTGGTTTTTTAAATCTAGCAGAATTAACAGCAGCAAAATAGTATAATTCTCCTGGTGCTAATTTACTTACACTCTTAAAAGCTAAGATACCAGTTGCTTGTGCTATAGCTTCTAAAATTAGTACTCCAGGAAATATTGGTTTTCTAGGAAAATGTCCTTGAAAAAATGGTTCATTAAAAGAAACATTTTTTATTGCACGTAGAAATTTACCCTGCTCAAAATACAACACATGATCTATTAATAGAAATGGAAATCGATGTGGTAATAACTCTAATATTTCTTTTATATTTAAAGAATAATTATTAATATTCAAAAATAATTCCTATTAAAAAATAATTCTTAATAAAAAAATAAATTATTGCTATTTAATTTTAAATAATTTAAAAAATACAAAATTATCTATTTATTAATGCTTTGTTCAATAACTTTTATTCGTTTATCAATTTTACTAATATTCATAGTTAATACTGCTGTTTTACGCCATTTATTATTTTGTTGTGTTGGAATTCCAGAAGAATATATTCCAGGTTTTTTAATCGAACGTACTACCATACTCATACCAGTAATAGTAACTCTATCACAAATACTAATATGACCGTTAATAACAGTTGCACCACCTACTAAACAATTATTCCCTATACGTGAACTACCAGCAATTATCACTCCTCCAGCAATAGCTGTATACTTACCTATTATAACATTATGTGCTATTTGACATAAATTATCTATAATAACTCCATTACCAATAACAGTATCATCCAATGTACCCCGATCTATAGTAGTACATGATCCAATTTCTACATAATCATTAATAATTACACGTCCTAAATGTGGTATTTTTAACCATTTTTCTTTATCTTTAATATAACCAAATCCATCTGATCCAATTACAGTACCAGATTGAATAACACAATTATTGCCAATTACAGTATCACTATGAATGGTAACATTATTAAATAATTTAGTATTATCCTTAATAATCACATTTTTACCAATAAAACAATTTGATCCAATAATAATATTATTTCCTAATTTTACATTATCTTCTATTACTACATTATCACTAATATTAATATTTTTTCCTAATAAAATATTTTTTTTCTTTATATTTGTTTTAACATTATTATATAGTGTATTATGTATTATTTTTGCAAATAAAATATAAGCAAGATAAGGATTATCTACTACTAATGAGGTAATTTTACAAAATGGCATATTATTTTTATTAATAATAACTGCTGATGCTTTACAATTAGATAACAAAAAACGTAACTTATTATTAGCAAGAAAAGTAATATAATTTTTTTTTGTATTATAAATAGAAGTAATACCATGAATTATTATATTATTATTACCAATTAATTCAGCGTTTAATTGTTTTGCTAAATCAGTTATTTTAATAGTAAACATAATTATATTACCTAATTAATTGTAATACTTCATTAGTAATATCTTTAATTTTATTAGAGTAAACTACAGTACTCGCATCAAGTACTATATCATACTTATATTTTACAGCAATATTTTTTACCGTATTTTGAATTATTAACAAAATTTTATCTCGTTCTTCTGCTTGTCTACGACGATTGTTTTGTTCAAATTCTTGTGCTTTATTAGAAAAATTTTCACGCTGTTTAATTAGTGAATTTTCTAACTCATTACGTTCATTAATTTTCATATTTGATCCATAATGTTGTAAATATTGTATTTTATTTTGTATTTCATGCTCCATTAACTGTAATTCACTTGCTTCATGTTCAAATTCACTTTCAAGTTTTTTTGCTATCTCTATTCTTTTTGGATATTGTTGAAAAATATTATTAATATTAACTATTGCAATTTTATTACAAGCTAATATCTTAAATGGAATTATAATAATTAGTAATATTGTAATAATAATAAATAATCTATTAAACATTGATATACCTAAATTTATAAATAATTAAATAATTAGTAATTTTTTAATAAAACTTATTAAAATTAAACTGTAGTTTTTCTATTTTATCGTCATTATATTTTTTAATAGGATAAGCATAAGAAAGTGATATTGGACCAAATGGAGAAATAATTTTTATAGATATACCATTAGATAATCTAAAATTTTTATCTATAAAATTTAATAAATTATTTTTGTTCCAAATATTGCCTACATCAATAAATAATGATATACGGGCTACTTTTGTATATTTTTTAATTAAGGGTAGTATTAATTCAGTATTTATTAAAGCAATAATATTTCCTCCACCACTATCATTAGATGATACTAATATGCATTTGTTGTAAGTACTAGTACGATGACAATTATAATATATATTTTTCTTACCTAAACTATTATATTGAAATCCTCTAACGGAATTATTACTATTCATATAAAAATTATTATAGAATGGTGTTAATTTATTATTAAAGCTACCTAAATAACCAATATGCATGTGTGAAGTTAAAATAAAATTTTTCTTTTTATAAAAAGATGTAAATTTATTAATATTTAGTATAATATTATAGAAATTATTTTTAGAATTTAGAATAGTAAATTTATTTATCATATTAATTAGTATTCCATTAATAGGAAAATAATTATTCTTATCAATATTGGTATAAAACCAATTAGTCGATAGTAATATATCATTAATTTTAAAATTATTACTTATATAATTACTAATATTTGGATAGATATTAATACTATTTAAATAAAAAATTGTTGATAATTGAGATTTTATATTGCACAAAGTATTATGTATACTTTCTAAACTAATACTTAAATTATTATTATAATTAATTGGTATATTAAAATTTATATTTATACCGTATTTATTCCAATTAACATTTTGGATATATTTTTTTTTATTAGATAGATCAAAGAATAACTTACCCTTAATATTAACTTTATTTAAAGTTAAAAATGGATTCATAGTAAGTATTTCAAAATAATTACGATACTTATTTTTTGATTCTATAATATTTACTTTATTACCGTATCCTAATAAATTACTTTTCATTAAATTTAGTTTTAGATTAACATTATTACTAATATTAAAATTAATATTAGTTTTAATTTTATTAAAATTATATTCTTTTAATTTATATATTATATCAACGATATTACTTTTCTTGTTAATATAAATTATTTTTACTTTTATTTTTTTAAACAATCCCAAATCTTTTATTTTTAATATATCATTCTTAATTAAATTTTTATTAAAAAATGAACTTTCTGTCTGTAATATTTCACGTCTTAATACATAATCTTTAGTATAATTATTGCCATAAAAATGTATATATCTTACGTAATAACGCGCGCCACTATTAATATTCATATATATTATGATTGATTTATTTAAATTATTAGTACTAATTTTATAATTAATTTTAACTTTAATAAAACCATATTGATTAAACAAATTATTAATATTATTTTTTAATCTTTTTAAATTATAAATATTATATACTGTGTTTAATTTAATATGATTTATTTTATTAGATATATAAGGTATATTGCAGTTTATAATTAAGTTAGTTATTTTATATTGTTGTCCTTCATGTATTCTAATAGTAATAAAAATGTCTTTTTTTTCTTTAGATATAGTAGTATAAATGTGTTCTATATAAAATCTTATATAACCATTACTAAAATAAAATATAGTTAACGCTTTTATATATTGATGTAATTTTTTTTCTATAAATTCAGTATCATTAACATTATTTTCTAATTTTAATTTATTCGTACATTTAAACAGATAAATTAGAGTTTTATAATTAAAATTATAATTACCAATAATATTAATTTGCTTAATTTTTGCTGTTAAACCTTCATAAATATTAATAATAATTATAACTTGGTTATTATATGTTACTTTTTTTATAACATTAATTTTGTTATTATATTTACCAATACTAATATACAATTTTTTTATCATACATATAAATTTTTTAGTATTAAAATCATTATAAAATTCACCAACTTTAATATTATTAAATTTTAATAAATTTGATATTAGTAGTTTATTTATATAATTATTACCATAAAATCTTATATAAGATATTATTGGTCTTTCTGTAACTTGTATAATTAATGTTCTTTTATCTAAAAGAATTTGTATATTATTAAAATAACCAAGATTAAATAATGATCTAATAGTTTTATTAATATCTATACAAGATATTAAGTTATTATGTATTGGTATATCTTTAATTATAGAATTAATATCTACATGTTTTAATCCTTTTACTAAAATACGTTGTATATTAAATTTTTCTATACCATTAACAGGTTGAATAATAAATACTGAAAATAGTAAGATTATTTTTAATATTAGATTATTTAACATTTTAGTAGACATAATAAATTTTATTAATTTATTATCACTAGTTTTTTAAATATTAATAATTTTAAATAATTAATGTACTTACAAATAATTCATTCTAAAAAGTTTTTATGTTTTTATTAAAAAATCTATTAAACTAATAAATAATTATATTTTTCATAAAATACTAAATAATTTATTAAAGCTTTTATAAACTAAAATTAAAATATAAATATTAACTAAATAATATTAATAAAAATGTAAATATAGGTATAGATATAGAAAAACTATCTATTCTATCTAAAATTCCTCCATGACCAGGTAAAATACTACCACTATCTTTTAAATTAGCTAATCTTTTAAACATACTTTCAGTTAAATCACCTATTATTGATAATGATAAAGATATAATTGAACTTATTACTAATAATAATTTACTATGATTAAACATTATATTTATTAATATAAATGATATTACTATTGATAATAGTAATCCAACAATAAAACCCTCCCAAGTTTTATTAGGAGAAATAGTAGGCATTATCTTTTTATAACCAAAATAACTACCATATATAAATGATACTGAATCAATACAAGATATTATTATTATTAAGTATAATAATAGTGCATTTTGAAATAATCCAGTATTATAATAATATAAATATATAATTATAATATTATATAATAATGGTATTATAATGAAGGTACCAAATAATAATTTAATTTTTTCTAAACGATACCATATTTTTATTAGCTTGGTATGGATTATAAGTAAATAAATAGCTACTAGCCACCAAATTACTGGTATAAATGTTAAAAGCAATAGTAAAACTTTTCTATATAATATTTTTATATTAATAATTAAAAATATTAATGTACCTAAAATAACATTATTAATAATTAACAATAATATTTTACAAAATAAACTACCTAAATTTGATATTTTACTCCATTCCCATGAACTTATAGTACAAATTACAAATAATGCTAAAATAAAAGTATATTTAGAAGATTTAAAAAGTAATAAATTTATTATAAAAATAATTATTATAGCAGTAAATATTCTTTTTATTAACAATTATTGATCCATTATTAATTTTTATTGTATTAATTATTTAGTAGTACCAAATCTTCTATTTCTTTGAGAAAAGAATTTTATAGCATTAAAGAATGTATTTTCATCAAAATCTGGCCATAATACATCAGTAAAAAATAATTCTGAATACGCTATTTGCCACAATAAAAAATTACTAATTCTATATTCTCCTCCTGTACGTATTACTAAATCTACAGGATCTAAATCATTCATGGATATTACTTGACATAAAGTCTGCTCATTTATTTGATTCGGATGAATTAATCCTTTTTGAACTCTATTAATAATTTTTTTTATGCCTTGAATTATATCCCATCTACCGCCATAATTTATGGCGATATTTAAATTTAATCCATTATTATTTTTAGTTAATTTTTCTGAACTATAAATAAGTTTTTTTAGTGTTTTTTCGAATTTAGATTTATCACCAATAATTTTTAACTTAACTTTTTTACTATGTAAATTATATATTCCATTTTTTAAAGAATATTTAAATAGATCCATTAATGATTTTACTTCTGATATTGATCTATTCCAGTTTTCACTGCTAAAAGCATACAATGTTAATGTATTAAAATTATTTGTTATAGCAAATTCTATAGCACGTTTAGCTGATTGTACTCCTTTTCTATGTCCAAAAATACTTATTTTACCTCTAGTTTTTGCCCAACGTCTATTACCATCCATAATAATAGCAATATGTTTTGGTATATTTATATTAGATAATAACAAATTATTTTCTCATTAATATTAGTAAATATTTAATTTATATTTATTATTTATTAAATTTAGTTAATATTATTCTTCTAGTAAATCTTTTTGTTGTTTTATATATATATATAACCTCTTGTATATCTTTAGGTTCTAAAAAATACAATTTATCTAATACTAACTTATTAATAATTATTATGTCAGTAAATTTTATTAATTTATTAATAAAAGCATATACTGCTACTTCATTAGCAGCATTTAATATAATTACAGCTGATTGACTTGTATTAATAGCTTCAATAGCTAATTTCAAACAAGGATATTTATTAAAATTAATATTTTCAAAACTTAACTTATTAAAACTATGTAGATCTAATAATTTCATTTGAGAATTACTAAAATTAGGATAATACATAGCATAATAAATATATATTTTCATATCAGGATAACTAAGTTGTGCAGATATATGACCATTATTATAATATATTATAGAATGAACAATAGATTGAGGATGAATCAATAATTGTATTTGTTTTTCATTTGCGTTAAACAAATAACGTGCCTCAATATATTCAAATCCTTTATTTATCATAGTAGCTGAATCTACAGAAATTTTTTTTCCCATTTTCCAATTAGGATGATTATATGCTTGTTCTGGAGTAATATAATTTAGATTACTATCTTTAATTTTTCTAAATGGTCCACCAGAACCAGTAATAATAATTTTTGATATATTAAAATCTTTTAAATTATTCTTACCTAAATTTTTTTGAAATTTTATTGGCAAACTTTGAAAAATAGAACTATGTTCACTATCTAAAGGTAATAATTGTGTTGTATTATTCTTTAATTCCTGCATAAAAATTTTACCACATATTACTAATATTTCTTTACTAGCTAATAGTATACGTTTTCCTGCTTTTAAAGCACTAAAAGTAGGTAACAATCCAGCAGTACCAGACATTGCTGATATAACCATATTAATATTATTTAATATACTAACATTACAAGCATTTTCTATTCCTGATAATACTATTATTTTACTATCAATTGAATTCAGATAATCTTTTAAGATTTTTGCTGATTTTTTATTAATCATACAAACATATTTAGGTTTAAAGAACAAACATTGTTTAATTATCAAAGGAACATTTTTTCTGGCTACTAGTGCTATAATTTTAAAAAAACTTAAATCATTTTTTACTATATTTAAAACATTACATCCGATTGATCCAGTACTACCTAGTAAAGTGATATATTTCATTAATATAATTAAATAATTATTTAGTTAACTGTTAGTTAAAATTTCTTTTTCTTTTATTGAATATTGATTATTTATTTTGTTAATCCAAAAATTAGTAATTTCTTGGATTTTATTATTTATTAATTTAAATTCATCCTTATTAAAGGATTTATTTTTTTTATGTAAAGATTTAATTTTATTTAAAGAATTATGTCTTATATTTCTTATAGAGATACGAGCAACTTCTGATTCGCTACTAATTAATTTTAGTATACTATGTCTTCTTTCATCAGTTAAAATAGGACTAGAAATACGAATTTTATTATTAATATAAGATTGATTTAATTCTAATTTAGAATCTTTAATTGCTTTCTTTACTAATGGTAATAATTTTTTATCAAAAACATCAATAGTTATAGTGTTATTATTTTCAGTAATTATATTAGATAAAGTATGCAATAACATTACTTTATTACAATATTTAATCTTTAAAGATTTTATTAAATCTGGTGAAATACAATAAACATTAATTTTGTTAATTTTATTAACAAATAATTCTACACTATCACTCATTAGTTTTTCTGTTTTTAGTAAAATTTCTTTATTCATATTTATATTATTATTCTGTAACTAAAGTACCTTCTTGAGAACCAGTAACAATTTTTTTTAATATACCACTTTTTCTAATATTAAATATACGAAGTACCATATGATATTCTTGAGCTAAAGTAAAAGCAGTTAAATCCATAACCCTTAATTTATTTTTTAATATATCTTTATAAGTAATATGATGATACATGATAGCATCAGAATATTTTATTGGATCTTTAGAAAAGATACCATCTACTTTAGTAGCTTTTAATATAATATTAGCATTTATTTCTAATCCTCTAAGACAAGCAGCTGAATCTGTAGTAAAAAATGGATTACCTGTTCCAGCAACAAAAATTAAAACATATTTTTTTTCTAAAAACTCTATTATATCTTTATAATTATATGCATTACATATATTTTTAATAGGAATATTCGATATTAATTTTGTTTTTATATTCATACTTTCTAAAGTATCATAAAATATTAATCCGTTCATAATAGTAGATAGCATTCCAATATAATGACTACTAACTATATTAATACCTATTTTACTTAGACTTAAACCTCTATAAAAATTTCCTCCACCAACAACTAAACCAATTTTTACCCCCATATTAACTAATTCTTGTATTTCCTGAGCTATATTTTTTATTAAAACAATATCTATATTAGTACTAGAATTACTTCTTAATACTTCACCACTAATTTTTATTATTATTTTATCATATATTAATGATTTTTTAGTAAACATAAATTATATTTAGTATGAAATATAAAATAATTAATTATTACCAATTTCAAATCTAATAAATTTATTAATCATATAATTATTTTCATTAACTAAATCTTTTATAATTTTATTATTATTAGTTATTATTATTTGATCTAATAAAGATATATCTCTTTTAAATTGCAACATCCTATTATCTACTATTTTTTTTATTATATTAATAGATTTATTATATTGTTTAGCAATATTATATTGAATCTTATATTCTTCATCTAATATGTTATTTGGAATATCTTTGTCGCTAATATACTGAGGATTATAAGCTGCTATATGCATAGCTAGTAATTTTGGTAATTTACTATTATCAAAATTATTAGTTTTTATTGATAATAAAACTCCAATTTTTTTATTATTATGTAAGTAACAAGAAACAATATCTCCATGAATAATATTAGTTTTTTTGATAGAGATTTTTTCATTAACTTGTACTACTAATGAATTAATATAATTCTTCGATTTTTCATTAATAAAATTTATATCATTAGTATTATAATCTAACATTATATTAATAATTTTGTTACCTAATTTTATAAAATTAATATTGTTACTAACAAAATCAGTTTCACTACATAATTCTAATATTACACCAACTTTTTTAACCTTATTAACTTTAACGAAAATTGCACCAAAACCAGTGTTATTTATGGATCTTTTTTTTAATATTGATTTTCCTAACATTCTAATTATATTTATAGCTTGTTCTATATCACCATTTGATTTGATTAAAGCCTCTTTACATATTAAAATACCAGCACCAGTAATATTACGTAACTTTTTAATTAGATTAATATTTAACAACATCTATATACCTCAAAATAAAAATTTTAATTTAATTTAGACTATTTATTTAACATTGCTGTTTAAAGTATCTAATATTAATTTTAAGTATAATTTAATAGATTTTATAGCATCATCATTTCCTGGAATAATAAAATTAACACCATCTGGATTAGCATTTGTATCCACAATTCCAAATACTGGAATACCAATATTATTAGCTTCTTTAACAGCTGTACGTTCATGTTCAACATCTATAACAAATAAAGCATCTGGTAACCCACCCATATTTTTAATTCCACCTAAACTATGCTCTAGTTTATTTAATTTTTTAGATTTAAATAAGACTTCTTTTTTAGTGAGTTTATTAATGGTCCCATCATGAAATTGTGCTTCTAAATCTTTTAATGATTTAATAGATTGCCTTACAGTTTTCCAATTAGTTAACATACCACCTAACCATCTTTTATGTATAAAAAATTGTTTACAACCGATAGCAGTTTCTTTAATTAAAGAACTAGCTGATTTTTTAGTACCGACAAATAATATTTTCCCCTTATTTTTATGAATATCACTTAATTTAAGTAAAGCTGTTTTAAATAATATCAAAGTTTTTTCTAAATTAATAATATGAATACCACTATATGCAGTAAATATAAATGGTTTCATTTTTGGATTCCAAAATTTAGTTTTATGACCAAAATGAACATTAGCTTTCATTAAATCTCTTAAAGAAATATTTATCATTCTTGCTCTCTTCAATTTTAATATTAAAATAAATATAATATTTAACTATACCACGAAATAATACTATAATTATTTTACTTTAAGTTAAATTTATATACAATATTAATTATATTTATTAAATTTATTAGAATTTAATATGAATTTTAAGTATATTAAAAATAAATATGAAATTAGTAAAATGCGTATAGCTGGTAGAATAGCAGCACAAGTATTAGAAATGATTAAGTATTATATTCGTCCAGGAATAAGTACAAATCAATTAAATAATTTGTGTCATGATTATATAGTACAAAAACATAAAGCAATTTGCGCTACATTAAATTATTATGGATTTCCAAAATCTATTTGTGTTTCTATTAATGAAGTTGTATGTCATGGAATTCCTAATGATAAGGAAAAATTAAAAAATGGTGATATTCTAAATATAGATGTAGCTATTATTAAAGATGGTTTTTACAGTGATACTTCAAAAATGTTTATTGTAGGTAAAGCTAGTGATGTGTCAAAAAAATTATGTAATGTTGCTAAACAAAGTTTATATTTAGCTATAAAAATGATTAAACCAGGTATAAATTTAAATAAACTTGGTAAAGTAATACAAAAATTCGTTGAATCTAATAATTTTTCTGTTGTTAGAGATTATTGTGGTCATGGTATAGGAAAAAATTTTCATGAACCACCACAAGTTTTACATTATGATAACAATGATTATAATTATATACTACAACCAGGTATGATTTTTACAGTAGAACCCATGATAAATATTGGTGGACATGATGTATACGTTACTAATGATGGTTGGACAGTTAAAACTAAGGATAATAGTCTTTCTGCTCAATATGAACATACACTATTAGTTACTAATAATGGATGTGAAATACTTACACTAAGATCAGATGACAGTATTCCAAAAATTATTAATCATTGCTAATGTTAGTTTAAAATAAATTTATCATATAAATGAATAATACATTTAAATATTTAAAAAATAAAATTAATAATATTTTTTATAGCTATGAAAGAAATAATCTTATTAATTTTAGTACTAGAGAACAAAATTTAATAAAAAAGGTAATATCATTACTAGATTTAGGGATATTACGTGTATCCATAAAATTAAATAATAAACAATGGATTACTTTTAATTGGATAAAAAAAGCATTATTATTGTATTTTCATATTAATAAAAATAAATTAAGTAATATAAATAAATTAAAATACTTTGATAAAATACCTTTAAAATTTAATAGTTGGAACCTTAATAAATTTTCTAATTTAAATATTCGTGTAGTTCCTTTAGCTAATGCTAGATATGGTGCTTATATTGCTAAAAATACAATTATTATGCCTTCGTATATAAATATAGGTGCTTTTATAGATGAAGGAACTATGATAGATACTTGGGCAACAATTGGTTCTTGTGCTCAAATAGGAAAAAATGTTCATATATCAGGTGGAGTTGGTATTGGTGGAGTATTAGAACCAATTGGTAATAATCCAACTATTATAGAAGATAATTGTTTTATAGGAGCTCGTTCAGAAATTGTCGAAGGAGTAATAGTAGAGGAATCTTCAGTAATTTCTATGGGAGTATTTATAGGAAAAAGTACAAAAATATATAATAAAAATACTAATACTATTAGTTACGGAAGAATACCAGCAAAATCTGTGGTTATACCTGGTAACTTACCATCAAAAAATGGTAAATATAGTGTTTATTGTGCTATTATAATAAAAAAAGTAGATGATAAAACTAAAAAAAAAATAAAACTAAATAATATTTTAAGAAATTAATTAAATAATATTACTTGACATTTGCATATTAAATATTAATATTTATTAGTTTTGTTTATTTTTGTAACTTAACGAAGATTTTATTTCTTTACATAAGATTATCGCGGAGTGGAGCAGTTAGGTAGCTCGTCGGGCTCATAACCCGAAGGTCGTTGGTTCAAATCCAACCTCCGCAATTGCATTATAATTGCTTATCAACATTAACTGCTATTTAAATATATCTAATTTAGTTTTTAATACTATATTACGTAAAAATTTTTTTTTATTATTCGTTAATTTAATTAATGGTAATCTAGTGTTGTCTGAAGATATTAATCCAATTTTCTTACAAATCCACTTTATTGGTACTGGATTAGGTGCTATTGATGTTAATATTTTACATAATGGTAGTAAATTATTAAAAATAATTTTTGCTTTTTGATATTCTTTGTTTATTATTAATTTAATTAATAAAGACACTTCATTGGTAGCAATATTAGATAATACTGATATAACACCATTACCACCAGATACCATAAATGGTAATATATTATCATCGTTACCATTTAATATAGAAAAATTATTTGTCATATTTTTAATTAACTTAATTCGATTCACATCATATACAGTTTCTTTAATACCAATAATATTATCTATTTTAGATAACTTAATTATTGTTTTTGGTAAAATATCACAACCAGATCTCTTAGGATTATTGTATATCAATTGTGGTATATTAATATGTTCAGAAATAGTTTTAAAATGTTGATAAATACCTTGTTGGTTAGGACAAATATAATATGGAGTAATACTTAAATAAGATGATATATCATAATATTGAAAATATTTCATAATTTTTATTGCTTTATGTGTAGAACTTGATCCAATACCAACTATAATAGGTAATCTACCCTTATTAAATTTTAAAGTCCATAACAATAATTGTTTACGTTCTTCATTATCAAGAGTAAAAAACTCACCAGTAGTACCAGTAATTAATAATGCATTAGTTTTATTATTACAATGATAATCAATTAAGTTTTTTAGACTATACTTATCTATTTTACCAGATTTATCCATAGGAGTGATTAACGCTACTATGTTACCATTAATTTCATTTTTATTCATTTTTTATATTTTATAAAACTTAACTTTATTTTAAGATTAATAAAATTTATTTTTATTTAAGATAATATGAATTAATTAGTAAATTATTATGTTAACTTTAATAAGTTATCATTTATAATCCAATAATTTATATTAATTAAATTATTGATATATAATAACATTATTTATATTAATTAAATTATTGGATTATAATATTATCTGTTTATTAAAAAGTAAATATAATTATGTTAGATAAAAATTTGTTAAAGGAAAAAATATACTTAACTGCTAAGAAATTAAATTATAGACAATTTAAATTAGATATTAAAACATTAAAAAAACAAGAAAAATATAGAAAAATTCTACAATTAAAAGTAGAAAAATTACAAGCAGAAAGAAATTCTAAATCAAGAAAAATTAGTGTTATGAAATCTAATGGGGAAGATATTACTTCTTTATGTCAAGAAGTTATTAAAATTCGTAAAAAACTAAAAGATACTAAAATAGAACTGGATTTATTAAAAAACTCTATTCGTAATTATGAATTATTAATACCTAACATTACCAATGAAGATGTCCCTATTGGAAATAATAAAAACTTTAATAAAGAAATATTAAAATGGGGAAATAAAACTAATTGTGATAAATTATTAAAAAATCATGTTGATTTAGGTAAAAATATTGGTGATTTAGATTTTTCATTAGCTGCTAAAATAACTGGTTCTAGATTTGTAGTAATGAAAAATAATATTGCCCGTCTATATAGAATACTATCTCAGTTCATGTTAGAAATACATACAACACTACACAATTATGTAGAATACTATGTACCATACTTAGTAAATTTTGAATCGTTATATGGTGCTGGTCAATTACCAAAATTTAATAATGATTTATTTTATACTCATTTTACTAATAAAACTATTAGTAATGATAAATCTTATGCTTTAATACCAACAGCTGAAGTACCATTAATAAATATTATGCGTAATAAAATTATTGAGGAAGATAAATTACCAATAAAAATGGTTGCTTGTACTCCTTGTTTTAGAGCAGAAGCAGGTGCTTATGGACAAGATACTAAAGGATTAATTCGTATGCATCAATTTGATAAAGTAGAAATGATACAATTTGTTAAACCAGAAAATTCTATTCAAGCTTTGGAAGACTTAACAAGTCATGCTGAAAAAATATTAAAATTATTAAATTTACCCTATAGAAAAATTTTATTATGTACAGGTGATACAGGATTTACTTCATGTAAAACTTATGATTTAGAAGTATGGCTACCAGCTAGTAAAACATATAAAGAAGTGTCTTCTTGTTCAAATACAAGTGATTTTCAATCTAGAAGAATGAAAATTCGTTATAGAAATTCAATAAATAATAAACTAGAACTAGTACATATTATTAATGGTTCTGGTTTAGCCATTGGTAGAACATTAGTAGCTATTATGGAAAATTATCAGCAATCTAATGGTAAAATTAAAGTACCAAAAATATTAGAACCATATATGAATGGATTGACTTATATATAAAATTATTGTACACTACGTTCAGTAATATTTATTTGTAAGAATGTTAATACTACTAAAAAGGATGTGTTAGTGATATTATTTTTGGTATTTACCGTATTATTATTAATAATTATTAATAGTTTAAAAATTGTTCCTCAAGGTTATCAATGGACGATAGAGAGATTTGGTCGATTTATTCAAACATTACAACCAGGATTAAATTTAATAATACCATTTGTAGATAGAATTGGTCATAAAATAAATATGATGGAGCAAGTATTAGATATTCCTTCACAAGAAATAATATCTAAAGACAATGCTAATGTAAAAATAGATGCTGTGTGTTTTATTCAAGTGATTAATGCAGAACAAGCTGCTTATAAAGTAAGTAATTTAAATCAAGCAATATTAAATTTGACTATGACTAATATACGTACAGTATTGGGAGCAATGGAATTAGATGAAATGCTCTCACAAAGAGATAATATAAATATACAATTATTAAAAATTATTGATGATGCCACCAATAATTGGGGTGTAAAAATTACAAGAGTAGAAATTAGAGATATAAAACCACCAGTAGAAATGATAAATGCTATGAATGCTCAAATGAAAGCAGAACGCACTAAAAGAGCTGAAATATTAGAAGCTGAAGGAGTAAGGCAATCACAAATTTTAAAAGCTGAAGGAGAAAAGCAATCACAAATTTTAAAAGCTGAAGGAGAAAAGCAATCACAAATTTTAAAAGCTGAAGCTAGAGAAAGAGCAGCTGAAGCTGAGGCTCATGCTACACATATTGTTTCTGAAGCTATATCTTCTGGTAATATACAAGCTATAAATTATTTTATAGCACAAAAATATACTGATGCATTAAATAGTATAGGTATGGCTAATAATAGTAAAATTATTATGATGCCACTGGATACCACAAATATTATTAGTACAATTAATGGAATTGCAGAGTTAATAAAACAAAATAAATAAAAAAATAAAAATTTATTTAAATAAAATAGTTAATTTTATTAATTATTTCTGTTAGAATTAAATTAATTGGTTTATCGCCATCTATTTCCATGTAAGAATTTACATTACCTAATTTAACTTCCTGTTTATAATAATTAACTATATTGGTAATTTGTTTGTTATGAATTTTTAATCTATGTTTAATAACGTTAATATTATCATCTTTTCTAGATATTAATTGTTCTCCAGTAATATTATCTAAATTATTTACTATTGGTGGATTATATTTTATATGATATATTCTACCTGATGATTTATGAACACGTCTACCCAATAAACGCTTTATGATAATTTTATGTGGTAACTTAATATTAAAAACGAAATTAATTTTAATATTATTAATAGTTAAATATTGAGCTTGGTTAATACTTCTAGGAAATCCATCTAATATAAATCCATTATCACAATCATTTTTACAAAGACGCATCTTAACTATATTACACACTACACTGTCTGATATTAAGTCACCTAAATTAATATTATCAGAAATATCATTATTAACTAATTTACGTAATAATTCACCTACAGAGATTTTAGGTATTTTATATTTTTCAGCAAGCAAATCAGATTGTGTACCCTTACCAGTTCCTGGAGCACCAATAAAAATTACTCGAATATTTCTATTAATATTCATAAAATTAAATTATTAACTGGTTAATAATTTTAATAAATATTCCTGGATTATCTAAATAATTACTTTCCATTAATAATGCTTGACTAAACAACAATTCAACCCATTGATTAAATTTATCATCTTCTTTTATACAAGACATCTTATTAATTATATTATGTTTATAATTAATTAATAAAATATATTTAATTTTTGGTATTGATTGGCCAGTATTTTTTAATAACTTAGCCATCTGAGTAGTTATACCATTATTTTCATTTACTAATGCCACCGGCGATGTTACTAATTTTTTTGTAAATTTAACATCAGTTACTTTATCACCTAAATAATTCTTTATTCGATAAATAAAATTATTAGAAGATTCAACTGGATCTGTTATATGTATTCTATTTTCAGCATTGGCATATTTATTTATTAAGTCATCTTCTTTACTAGATAAATGAAATTTCTTACCATTAAAATCATTAATATAATTCATCATCCATTCATCAACTGTATCAAATAATAATAATACAATAATATTATTTTTTTTCAAAATTTCTATATGTGGACTATATTTAGCTGAATTATAACTGCTAGCAATAATATAATATATTTTATCTTGTTCTTGCTTCATACAATTAACATACATATCTAATGATATGTAATCGTTCTGATTATCACTATTTGTATGCGAAAATCTTAATAAGTTAGATAGTAATTTTTTATTTTTAAAATCTTCAGCTATACCTTCTTTAAGAATTAAACCAAACTGTTTCCAAAAAATTTTATACTTATCTTCATTATTTTTTGCTAATTTTTCCAACATAATAAGTACTTTTTTTGTAATACTGCTTTTTATTTTGTCAATTATTTTATTTTCTTGCAAAATCTCACGAGATACATTAAGTGGTAAATCATTAGAATCTATAATTCCTCTTACAAAACGTAAATAATTTGGTAAAAAATTATTAACATTGTCCATAATAAATATACGTTTAACATATAACTTTAAACCATTTTTTTGTTCATTATGCCAAGGATTATATGTAAATTTACTAGGAATATATAATAACATAGTATATTCTTGCTTACCTTCAATAAAACTATGTTGCCAATGTAATGGATCATTATGATCTCCAGTAATATGTTTATAGAATTCTATATATTCACTATCTTTTATATCTATTTTATTACGAGTCCATATAGCTTTAGCTTGATTAACCTGTTTCCAAACATTATTATTTTTATTATCACAATATTGTAATTTAATTGGTAATTGAATATGATCAGAATACTTATTTATAATATTTTTTAATTTCCAATAATCAAGAAATTCTTCTTCACTATCTTTTAAATATAATATAACCTTAGTACCATGATTAGGTTTATCTAGATAGTCAATAGTATATTTATCTTTACCATCTGATTCCCATAATACTCCGCTAACATCATTAAATGATTTGGTATGTACAACAACTTTGTTAGCTACAATAAATGATGAATAAAATCCAACACCAAAATAACCAATAAGATTACTATTTAATTTATTTTCAAACTCCTTTAATTTAATAAATTCTTTAGTTCCAGATTTAGCAATTGTTCCTAAATTATTTATTACTTCATTATAACTCATACCAATACCATTATCATCTATAATGATAGAACGATCTTGCTTATTAAAAGAGATCATTATGCAAAAATTATTATTATATTTATATAATTCAGGTTTAGATAACATTAAAAATTTTAATTTGTCTATTGCATCCGACGCGTTAGATATTAGCTCACGTAAAAAAATTTCTTTATTTGAGTATAAAGAATTAATCATTATATTTAATATTTGTTTAGTTTCAGATTGAAAACCCCGTATCTCTTTTCTATTCATATAAATCACCTAAATTGATAAATAATTTACTTTGTTAAGAATTAATTTTATATCTTCTAATTATGGAATGAGATAAAGTATTAAAATCTATTGATTCTATTTCACTACCTACTGGTATACCATAAGCAATACGACTAACAACAATATTATAATTTTTACATATTCCAGCTATATAATTACTAGTAATTTCACCTTCTACAGTAGAACTAGTAGCAACAATAACTTCTTTTATTATATTTTTTTTTAATCTATTTTCTAATATATCTAAATTAATATCATTAGATTTAATTCCATCTATTGGTGATAGACAACCAAACAATACAAAATATAATCCAGAAAATTGACCAGTTTGTTCTATAGCAAATACATCAGCAGGATTTTCTACCACACAAATCTGTTTACAACTTATCCTATCTTGACTAGAGCAAATATCACAAATATTTTTTGCAGTAAAGTTAAAACACATAGTACATTGATTAATATTTAGCATTACATCATTTAATGATTTATGCAAATCAATTCCTATTTTCTTATTTCTTAATAAGAAAAACATAATTCTTTGTGCTGATTTAGGTCCAATACCAGGTAGAATTTTTAATATTTTTATTAAATTATCTGTTATACTACTATTCATTTGTAATATTAGTGACCTATATAAATTGATATATATTAAATTATAATAAAACATCTAATATAGTATAATTTTATAATTTAAAAATCAATAATTAATTAATTTTAGTAATGTTATTTCTATTATTAATTTTTTATTATCTACTATTAATAATTCTTTATAACCATTTAATACTAAATCAATATACTTTTTTATAATATTAATTGATAATAATTTTGAAATATTATTTAAACGAAATAATATATTTTTATTATAATTAGAATTATAGTTTGATAAAGTCTTAATTAATAAGATATCATGCAATATTAATAATATATCAGTTAAAAATTTTTCCCAATTAATATTATTTGTAGATATGTTATTAATAGTATTAATTAACTGATCAGTATTATTTGATATTATTAGTTCAATAATTAATATTAATTGATTAATATCTACTATACCAAGCATATTAACTACGATATTTAAAATTATTTTCCCTTTACCAAAAACTATAGCTTGATCAGTTAAATTTAATGCATCACGTAAACTACCATTAGCAACATTTGTAATATAAATTATTGCTTGTTCGTCAAATGATATTTGTTCTTTAGTTAAAATAGTTTTTAAATATAGAATAATTTTACTATTATTTATTTTTAATAAATTAAAATGTAAACACCGAGAGGTAATTACTTTTGGTATTTTATTATATTCAGTAGTAGCTAATAAAAATTTAATATGAGAAGGTGGTTCTTCTAATATTTTTAATAAAGCATTAAAACTGCTACGAGATAACATATGTACTTCATCAATTAAGTAAATTTTAAATTTTCCTTTTACTGGAAAATATTGAGCATTTTCTATTAACTCTTTGATATTATCTATTCCAGAAGATGATGCAGCATCAATTTCTATTAAATCAATGAAACAATTATTTTGTATTTCTATACACGCATCGCAAGTATCACAAATATTTATACTATTGTTAATGCAGTTTAAACTTTTAGCTAATAGTCTGGCTATTGTAGTTTTTCCTATACCATAAGAACCAGAAAAAATATATGCATAATGAATTTTGTTTAAATTAAATGCATTAGTAAAAGCATTAACTATGTGATCTTGACCTATTAAATCGTTAAAACATCTAGGACGCCATTTTAATACTAATGGTTTATAAATCATATAAATTAAATTAGTATAATATAAATATTAATTATTATTAAATAATAATAAACTATAATTCTTAATACCCATATTATTTAATATATTTTCTCCTCCTAATTCAATTAAATTAATAATAAACGCAGCATTATTTACTATACCGTTAAGTCTTCTTATTAATTTAGCTACTGCACATATTGTTCCACCAGTAGCTAGTAAATCATCAACTATTAATACTTTATCACCAGGAGTAATAGAATCTTTATGTATTTCTAATTTATTATTACCATATTCCAATATGTAATTTTCACTTATCGTTTCTCTAGGTAATTTACCTGGTTTTCTTACTGGAACAAATCCTAATCCTAATGATAATGCTAATGGAGCTCCAAATAAAAATCCTCTAGCTTCTATACCAACAATTTTATTTAAATTATAATTACGATAATAATTAGTTAATAATGATATACTAGCAGCATATGCATATGGATGTTTAACTAAATTAGTAATATCTCTAAACAATAAACCTGGTCTAGGATAATTTGGAACTGATATTATATTTTTTTTAATTAATGCTAATTTTTCTTGCTCTAAGAGCATAATATAAACAACCAAAATTATTATAAATAATAATATTATATATTAGTATAATTAATTATAATATCTAAATTAACGACACAAATTATTCTCTCTAAAATAAATATCTATTAATTTGATGATAATTAATATAAAACACTACTTGTTAACTTATATAAAAATTATTTGGATAATTAGTAGTTATTATCACTATCATAAATATACTACAGCTGCTTCTTTCCAGACCTGACTGGATTCATATAAATAGATAATATAATAATACCAACTATCCTGAATATTATATTAAAATAAATTTATTATAACTGTCAATTTATTATTAATAAATTATTTATCTCTATTATAATACTTAATAAATTGTATTTATAATCTTATATTTTATTAAATTTTTGTAATTTGTATAATTTATAATAATAATTACGTTTTTTTAATAAAAAATCATGTGTCCCACATTCTATAATACTACCTTTATGTAAAACTACTATTTTGTCAGCATGGATAATAGTAGATAATCTATGAGCAATAACAATTAGTGTTAAATTTTTACGAATTTTATTAATTACTTTTGCGATAGCTAATTCTGTACCATAATCAATATTAGAGGTTGCTTCATCTAAAATTAATATTTTAGGATGTAATATTAAAGCTCTTGCTAATGTTAATAATTGTCTTTGTCCAGCAGATAAAGAATTACCATATTCACTAAGTTTAGTAAATAATCCATTAGGTAAAGAATGTACTAATGATGCTAATTTAATCTGTTTTAGTATAGTCCATATATCATTTTCCTTAATATTACTACCAAGCGATAAATTTTCATATATTGTATCAGCCATAATAACTGGATCTTGTTGTACCATTAGTATGCCATTATGAATTACTTCATGAGATAGAGTTTCAATTGATCTATTATCTAAAAATATAGTATTTTCACTAATTGGATAATTACCTACTATAAGATTAGCTAAAGTACTTTTACCACTACCAGTACGTCCAACTAAAGCAATGAAGTATTTGTCGGGTATAATAATATTTATATTACTAAGTATATTTATATTATTATTATAAGAAAAATTTAAATTTCTTATAACTATATTACCATTACTAAGTAATTTATTATCTAATCCGTATTTTTGTATTGGACTATCCATTAATTTAAATATACGCTCTCCTGCTACTATAGCTTGTTGAATAATAGATTGTTGAGATGTTAATTCTATTAGTGGTTCATTTAATCTACTTAAATAGTTAATAAATGCATATAATACACCAACACTAATTAGTTGTTTATTAAAACTAAAAATAAGTAAAATACTACATAAAAGTATAGAAAAAAGTAAATTTAATAAAGGTCGTAATAAATAACCATCTAATTTTAGAGTCAGCATACGTAATTTAAAATGTATATTGCTAGCTCTTTTTAATTTATTTGCAAAACGTTTTTGTTGACAAAATTGCTGTATAATTAACATACCACTAATAGTTTCGTTAAAAAAACTATTAATTTTTGCTACATAAGAACGTAATTTTCTAACTATTGGAGTACAATAGTATTGATATAACCACATTACTAAAAATACTAATGGAAATAATAATAATGAAACGCAAGCTAATTGATAACTTAATAAAAACATAGCTATTAACATAGCAATAATTAAAGCTATACTACGTAATACTGATGATATTACTGTAAGAAATAAGTCTTTTACTACTTCTGTATCATTAGTAATGCAAGATATTAGTTGTCCAACTGATTTATTATCAAATATTTTAATTGGTTGTCTTAAAATTGTATTCATTAAGTCAATTCTTAATTGTTGAACAATATCTATGGAAGTTTTGTTAAATTTCAATGATTGGTAATAACGTAATATTACAGATTTAATTTGTAGTATAATAAATGTTATTAATAATATTATTATAATAAATATAGATAATTTTTGGTTAGTCAAAAAATTGTCTATAAAATAACTAATAATCATTGTGCCAGTTACTTCATCTAGTGAAGCAAAGCATAACATGAATATAGCAATAATTATTGTTTTTTGATGATTTGTGCTATAATTCAATAGCCTTTTTAAAGTAGACCAAAGATTCTTCCAATTATTCATTATTTACCAAGATTATTTTATTTAAGAGTAACTTTTAGTTGCTGATAATGGTATATTTTTTTATACCATGTAGATTGTTTTAATAAAAAGGAATGTGTACCTTGTTCTATTATATTACCATTATTAAATACTAAAATATGATCAGCATGTTTTATAGAGTTTAATTTATGACTAATAATAATTAATGTTTTATTTTTCTTCCATTTATGTATATTACTAAGTATTTGATTCTCAGTTTCTGTATCTACTGCGGATAATGCATCATCTAAAATTAATATATCAGCAGAATCCGATAATAAAGATCTAGCTATAGCTATTCTTTGTTTTTGTCCTCCAGACAACATCATTCCTCTTTCTCCTACTTTAGTATAATAACCATTAGGTAAATTAATAATTTCTTGATGTATACAGGCTATATTTGTAACTTTTTTTATATCATTAAAGTTAATATTAGGTCTACCTAAAGTAATATTATTTATTATACTATCAGAAAACAAAAAATTATTTTGATTAACTACAGATAATTTACTTCTCCATTCATTTAATATTAATGAATATAACGGTATATTATGATACAGTATTTCACCATTTTCCAAATCAAAATTTCTTAAAATTAATGCTAATAAAGTGCTTTTACCAGAACCAGTAGGACCACATATACCTATAATTGATCCTGCTTTAATAATATAATTAATATTACTTAACACAATTTTATTAGTTTTTGGATATGAAAATGTTTCAATTTTTAAAATTATATCTCCTTGATAACTGGGTAAATTTAATTTACCGTCAATAATTTTATAGGATTCATTTAACATCTGATTAATTCTAGTATAAGCTGCACTACCCCGTTCTACAATATTAAACATCCAAGCTAACGCTAACATTGGCCAAATCATTAATCCTAAATACATAATAAAACTAGTAAGTTGTCCTAATGTCATTTGTTTGTTAATTACTAACCAGCTACCTCCAAATACAGCTAATAAATTAGATAATCCTATAGTTAGATAAATTATTGGGTCAAATCTTGAATCAATTAGAGCAACATCCATATTTTTTTTACTAGTATCTATTGCTATATCAGTAAAATATTTTAATTGTCTTTGTTCAATACCAAATATCTTAATCATTCTTATATTAGTTAGATCCTCTTGAACTCTACTATTCAGTAAAGAAAATGATGCTTGTGCTGAACGAAAATATTGATGTAATTTTTTACCATCGTTATTAATTATAAACGCCATTATTGGCATAGGAGCTAGTGATAATATAGTTAGCTTCCAATCTATTTTTAATACCATAATAAATATTACAGAACATCCTATTACTAAGGAATCTACTAATGTTAATACTCCTTCACCAGCTGCAAATACAACACGATCAACATCATTAGTTGCTCTAGCTATTAAATCTCCAGTTCTATAATTAGAATAAAATTCCGGTGATTGATTACTTAGTAAGTGGTATAACTTATTACGTAATTCAACAGCTAATTTATAAGCTGATCCGAACAGTAATATTCTCCAAGCATAACGTAACCAGTAAGCAATAACTGCAATAATAATCATTATTATTATAATGTATATTATATATAATCGATTATAAGATTTTAACAATACAGTATCAACAATATTACCAACCATAATTGGAGGTATTAATTGTAATAAAGCAATTAAAAATAATATTATTATAGCTCCAATATAATGACGCCATTCTCGATAAAAGAACCATTTTAATTGTTTAAATAATCTCACTATTTTATCCAATAATTTTAAAAATATAGATATTTCAATAAATTTATAATAGAAATTAGTATTTATTGATAATAGCAAATACTAATTAGTATGTATTTTAATATATTAATAATTATTAGTATTCTTATTTATTAGAATTAAAATTTAAATTAATATTATACTTTTTATTTATAAATTAATATAAAAATTTTTATTTTAAGTACTTGAATAGATACTAATAAATTAGTTTTAATAAAAATTATGATTAATATCTATTACAATTATACTAATGCTAAGTTAGTTACGTCATCAATGGAATTAACTAATTTTATATTAATTTTATCTAAGATATTTTTTGGTATATTTTTTAAATTATGTTGATTATCATAAGGTATTAAAACAGTTTCAATACCACTTCTATGAGCAGCTAATAATTTTTCTTTTAAACCACCAATGGGTAGTACATTTCCATTTAATGTAATTTCTCCAGTCATAGCTATATTATTTTTAATAGGTTTTTTTGATAACGAAGATATTAAAGCAGTATATATAGCAATACCAGCACTAGGACCATCTTTAGGTATAGCTCCTTCAGGAACATGTACATGAATATCTGTTTTTTTATAAAATATTGGATTTATTTTAAATTTATTAACATTTGATCTAACAACAGTAAGAGCAATTTTTATTGATTCTTGCATAACTTTTCCTAAAGATCCAGTATAAATTAATTTACCGTTACCAGATACACAAATAGTCTCAATAATTAATAGATCACCTCCAGAATCAGTCCAAGCTAATCCATTTACTTGTCCTATTATATTTTTATTATTTTTACATTTAAAATGAATTTTTTTTATACCAATAAAATCACTTAAATTATTATTATCGATTTTAATATTACTAATGTTATTATCTGTTAATATCAATTTAACTGTCTTTCTACATATTTTTGATATTTCTCGTTCTAAATTACGAACTCCTGCCTCTCTTGTATAATATCTAATAATATTTAATACTGCATTATTATCTATATATAATTCTTTATTTTTTAAAGCATTTTTTTTAATTTGTTTAGGTATTAAATATTTTTTTGCAATATTAAGTTTTTCTTCTTCAGAATATCCAGAAATTCTAATTATTTCCATTCTATCTAGTAAAGGAGGTATTATATTAGTAGAATTAGCAGTTGCAATAAACATGACATGAGATAAATCATAATCAATTTCTAAATAATTATCATTGAATGTTTTATTTTGTTCTGGATCTAATGCTTCTAATAAAGCTGATGCAGGATCGCCTCTCATATCAAAAGATATTTTATCAATTTCATCTAATAAAAATACAGGATTAATTACTTTACTTTTAGAAATTTTTTGTATTAATTTTCCCGGCATAGATCCAATATATGTTCTACGGTGACCACGTATTTCAGCTTCATCTCTCATTCCTCCAAGAGACATATGTACATATTTTCTTCCAGTAGCTTTTGCTATTGATTTACCTAATGAAGTTTTACCTACACCTGGTGGTCCTATTAAACATAATATTAATCCATTTACTTTGTTACTTCTATTTTGCACAGCTAAGTATTCTAATATATATTCTTTTACTTGATCTAAGCCATAATGATCATTATCTAAAATATTTTTAGCTACAAATAAATCTTTTTTTATTTTACTACGTTTATTCCATGGAATTGTTAACATCCAATCTATGTAACTTCTTACAACAGTAGCTTCTGCTGATATAGGTGACATCATTTTTAGTTTATATAATTCATTTTTAGTTTTGTCTTTAGCTATCTTTGGCATTTTAGATAATTTTATTTTATTTAATAGAGTACTATACTCATCAGAAATATTATCTATTTCACCTAATTCTTTTTGTATAGCTTTAATTTGTTCATTTAGATAATATTCTTTTTGACTTTTTTCCATTTGTTTTTTTATTCTATTATGAATACTTTTATCTAATTTCAATAAATTAATTTCTGATTCTATAATAATAGCTAATTTTTCTAATCTTTTAGAAATGTCATTTATTTCTAATAATAATTGTTTATCAGCTATTTTTAGAGGTATATGAGTTACTATAGTATTAATTAAAGTATTTGCATCTTCTATACTATTTATTAATTTTATTACTTCTGGAATAATTTTATTATTTAATTTTATATAATTATTAAATTGATTAATTATAACTCTTACTAAAGTATTTTGTTCTTCCTTGTATTCATTTAAATCAAAAAGATGTATTATTTCAGCTGTAAAATAATTATCATGATCTTCTAATTTTTTTATTTGTGCTCTAGTATAACCCTTTACAAGTATTTTTATAGTTCCATCAGCTAATTTAATCATTTGTAATATATGAGCTACAGTACCTACTGAAAATAAATCATTAATACTAGGATTATCATTAGATGATTCTTTTTGAGTAACTAACATAATTTGTTTATCTTTACTCATAGCTATTTCTAAACATTTAATGGATTTTTCTCGACCAATAAACAATGGTACTACTATATTTGGATATATTACTATATCTCTTAGTGGTAATACTGGAATAATTTTATTTACAGAATCATGATCAGTCATTTAATCCTTCTTAGGAAATAAGATATTAAATTAAATTAATTTATTCAACATAGGTAATTTTACTATTAATTAACTTATTAAAAATTTTTAAATGAAATAAATTATATTAATTAAATTTTTTATTTTTACTTATTAAATATTAATATCGGGTCTAATGATTTATTAATTACTGATTCATTAATTAATATTTTATTTACTATATTTTTTGATGGTAAGTTATACATAGTTTCTAATAGTATATTTTCTATAATAGAACGCAATCCTCTAGCCCCGGTTTTATATTTAACTGCTTGATTAGCAATAGCTAAAAGAGCTTTACTACAAAATTCTAATTTAATATTGTCTAAATCAAAAATAGTTTGATATTGTTTAACTAATGAATTTTTAGGTTTACTTAAAATTTGTACTAACATATCTACATCTGGTTCTTCTAACACAGCTATAATTGGTAAACGTCCAACAAATTCTGGTATTAATCCAAATTTAATTAAATCTTCTGGTTTTGTTTTTAATAAAATATTATTATCTAATACTTTATTATTTTTAATTTTAGCACAAAATCCAATGCCATAATTAGTTTCTACTCTTCTTTTTATTATATTTTTTAAACCAGAAAATGCTCCACCACAAATAAATAAAATATTAGATGTTTCTACTTGTATGAAATCTTGTTGTGGATGTTTTCTTCCTCCTTTTGGAGGTACTAATGCAGTAGTACCTTCTATTAATTTTAATAACGCTTGTTGTACTCCCTCTCCAGAAACATCTCTAGTAATAGATGGATTATCTGTTTTTCTAGAAATTTTATCAATTTCATCTATATATATTATACCACTCTGTGCTTTTTTTACATTAAAATCACACTTTTGTAATAGTTTTTGTATTATATTTTCTACATCTTCTCCAACATAACCAGCTTCAGTTAATGTGGTAGCATCAGCTATAGCGAATGGTACATCAACTGAATTTGCTAGTGTCTCTGCAAGAAGAGTTTTACCACTACCAGTTGGTCCTATTAGCAAAATATTACTTTTGCCTAACTTAATATCATTATTTTTATTAACACAAATCCTTTTATAATGATTACAAACAGCAACAGACAATATTTTTTTTGCTTGTTCTTGTCCAATTACATAATTGTCTAGACAATGTTTTATTTGACGAGGACTAATTGATAGATTTTTATTACTATATTCATCATCTTTTTTTTCTTCATTTATTATTTTATTGCATAAATTAATACATTCATTACAAATATATACAGATGATCCAGCAATTAATTTTTTAACTTCCTTTTGACTCTTACCACAAAAGGAACAATATAACAACTTATCTAATTCATTATTTTCTTTATCTATCATAAATATCTCTTGTGCATATTAAAAATAATACATACTATTGACGATTTATTATTATTGAATCTATTATACCATATTCTAATGCTTCATTAGCAGATAAAAAATAATCTCTTTCAGTATCTCTTGATACTTTATCAAAAGATTTATTAGTATGCTTTGATATTAAACTATTAATTTTACTTTTAATATTTAATATTTCTTTTGTTTGTATTTCTATATCAGATGCTTGACCATTAAAACCACCAATTGGTTGGTGAATCATAACTCTAGAATTTGGTAGACAAAATCTTTTACCTTTAGTTCCAGCCATTAATAATAATGCTCCCATAGAAGCCGCTTGTCCTATACATAATGTACTAACATCTGGTTTTACAAACTGAATAACATCATAAATAGCCATACCTGCATTAATAACTCCACCTGGAGAATTAATATAAAGATATATATCTTTCTCAGGATTTTCTGCTTCCAAAAATATTATTTGAGCAACTATCACACTTGCCATATAATCTTCTATTTTTCCAGTTATAAATATTATTCTTTCTTTTAGTAAACGAGAAAATATATCATATGCTCGTTCACTATACGATAATTTTTCGACTACAATTGGAACTAAGTTATTACTGTAATTTTTCATACTAATATGTGAAATTATTTTATTTAACATTAATTTATTTCCTTATATAATTAAATACTTTAAAATTTTGACATTATTAATTAATTTTGCACAGGACCATAATAAACTAATTATAAACATAATGTATAAACTATACCACATTATGATAGTTGGTTATACTAAATAAGTAATAAGTAATGCGAATTAAATTGTATTAAATTCTGATATATAATTTTGTTTAACTATTAAATAATTTTTTACGAGAAAATTTTTACTATTATTTTATTTTATAAATAAAAAATGATAGTTTTTATTGAAAATAATTACTGTATCCATAATTATATTATGATAAGGTATATCCTTTTAAAAAAAGATTGGTATTATATAGTTTCCGTTAATTAATTATTAACTTGTTTTTTATTTAAATGTTTTTAACACTTAAGCTTGTTAACAATAAAGAAAGTAGCTTCATTTAAATCAATATGAATATTATAAAAAAGGTTTTTTTATCTTTAATCGTTGTTACATTATTTGGTTGTGATTCTAGATTAGTAATATTTAATCCAACTGGACAAATAGGTATAGAAGAAAAACTAATTATAGTAACAGCAATAAAACTTATGTCAATTATTGTTATACCAGTAATAATAATGACTTTATTTTTTGTTATTAAGTATAGATCATCAAATACTACAGCATTATATAAGCCAGAATGGTGTAAATCTAAAATTATAGAACTATTTATATGGGTTATACCTTTTATAATTGTACTAATATTATCTAACATCACAATAAATAGTGCTAAAAAATTAGATCCTAGCAGATCAATAATAATTTCTGATGTCCAACCTATTAAAATAAATGTTATATCGTTAAATTGGAAATGGCTATTTATATATCCTGATTTTAAAATTGCTTCAATTAATGAAATATATATTCCGGTAAATGTACCAATAATTTTTAATGTTACTTCTGATTCTGTTATGAATTCATTTTTTATACCCCAATTAGGTAGTCAAATTTATGCTATGAATAACATGTGTTCTAGATTAAATTTAATTGCTAATAAAATTGGTATTTATAAAGGTATATCATCTAATTTTAGTGGTAGTGGATTCTCTGGTATGAAATTTAATATATTTGTTGTAAACAATAATAAATTTAATTTATGGATTAATAAGGTTAAATCTTATAAGACTAAACTAACTAGTTTTTTAGATTATAAAAAATTATCTTTACCTAGTAAATTTGATTCAGTAAAATACTTTTCTAAAGTAGATAATAAAATTTTTTATTATATTATAAATAAAAATAATTTAGATAAATAATTATTTATTAATATCATTCTATGATATTTAGAAATAGAAAATTATTTTGGTTATAGGAAAATAAAATGTTTGGTAGATTAAAAATAAGTGATATCCCATATAATGAACCGATTATTGTATTTACTTTTATATTTATTATATTAGTTAGCACAATTACAATATTTACTATCAGTTATTTTGGTAAATGGAAATATTTATGGAATAATTGGTTAACTTCATTGGATCATAAAAAAATTGGTATAATGTATATAATAACTTCGATAGTAATGCTATTAAGAGGATTTATCGATGCTATTATGATGAGAACTCAACAAATGTTAGCATCTTCTAATATGCAAGAAGGATTTTTATCACCACATCATTATAATCAGATTATTACTGTTCATGGAGTTATAATGATAATATTTATGGCTACTCCATTCATAATTGGTTTAATGAATATTATTATTCCTCTACAGATAGGTTGTCGTGATTTAGCTTTTCCATTTTTAAATTCTTTAAGTTTTTGGTTATTTATGGTAGGTGTTATATTAATAAATTTATCACTAGGAATAGGTGAATTTGCACAAACTGGGTGGACTGCTTATCCACCATTATCTGAAAAAATTTATAGTCCAGGTGTTGGAGTAGACTATTGGATTTGGAGTATGCAAATAGCTGGGATTAGTACTACTATTACCGGGATAAATTTTATCGTTACTATATTATTTATGCGTACTCCAAATATGAGCATAATGAATATGCCAGTTTTTACCTGGGCAACATTATGTACAAATATATTGATTATTTTAGCATTTCCAATATTAGCTGTAACTATAATGCTACTAACTTTAGATCGTTATTTAGGAATGCATTTTTTTACCCAAGATATGGGTGGTAATCCAATGATGTACATTAATTTATTCTGGTCTTGGGGTCACCCTGAAGTATACATATTGGTATTACCAGTATTTGGTATTTTCTCTGAAGTAGTTGCTACTTTCTCACAAAAAAGTTTATTTAATTATAAAACATTAATTTTTGCTACTATAATTATTACAGTATTGGCATTTTGTGTTTGGTTACATCATTTTTTTACTATGGGAGCTGGATCAAATGTTAATTCATTTTTTGGTATTATGACAATGATAATTGCTATTCCTACTGGTGTAAAAGTATTCAACTGGTTATTTACTATGTATAGAGGGAAAATTATTATTAATACGATTATGTTATGGACTATTGGATTTATTATTACATTTGTAATTGGTGGAGCAGCAGGGGTACTACTAGCATTACCAACAGCAAATTATGTTTTACACAATAGTTTATTTGTTGTTGCTCATTTTCATAATGTAATTATTGGTGGGGTTTTATTTGGTTGTTTTGCTGGTGCTACTTATTGGTTCCCAAAAATTTTTGGTTTTATATTAAATGAAGTATGGGGTAAAATATCTTTCTGTCTTTGGATTATTGGTTTCTATATAGCATTTATGCCTCTATACATATTAGGGTTTATGGGTATGACTCGTCGTCTAAGTCAATCTATAGATTCAAATTTTCATAATTTATTAACTATATCCTTTATTGGGGTAATAATTATAATGTTTGGAATATTATCTCAAATAATACAAGTAATAATTAGTGTAAAAAATAGAAAAAATAATATTGCTACTAATGATCCATGGAATGGAAGAACTTTAGAATGGTTTACTTCATCACCACCATCAGTGTATAATTTTTCAATTATACCTAAAATAAGAAATACAATTGATACTTTTTGGTTTATGAAAAAAGATACAAAAAATAATATAAAGTTAAAGTATCAACCAATTTTTTTACCTAAAAATACAAGTTTTGGTATAATAATTTCAATATTTGGATTATTATTTTGTTTTTCTATGATTTGGTATATTTGGTGGTTATCATATATTAGTATATTAGGAGTAGTTACTTCTATTATTATATATAATGTTAAAAATAAGGAATATTATTATTTTTCAATTAATAAAATAAAGGCTATTGAAAATAATAAATATATTAAAAATAACTAAAGATCATGTTGAATATTACTAATAAATCTTCAAAAAGTAATCATATTAATATAAATAATAACATATTTGGTTTGTGGATATATTTAATGAGTGATTGTGTATTTTTTTCGGTATTATTTATTAATTATATTTTATCATATAATAATATGTTAAATACTATTAATAACAATTTTTATAATATACCATTTGTTTTAATTGAAACATTAATTCTTCTTACTAGTAGTTATACTTGTTGTCTATCTACTTATTATTTTAGTATCAATAAAATAAAATATGTAGTTTATTATTTATCAATAACTTTTTTTCTTGGAATATGTTTTATATATATGGAATTATATGAATTTATTCACTTAATCAAAATTAATTTAGGTCCAGATAAAAATTATTTTCTCTCTAGTTTTTTTACGTTATTAGGAATACATGGAATACACATAATAATTGGACTAATTTGGTTTATAATATTGCTACTACAAATTTATTTGAATAAGTTTGATAAAATTAGAAATAATTTATATTGTTTGAGTTTATTTTGGCATTTTTTAGATATAGTATGGGTGTTTATTTTTACAATTGTTTATTTATTTAGTTTTAGTATTATTAAATAATAAGATTATTAATTATGAAAAATAAATATTTATTTGGATTTTTATGCTCTATAATATTAACAATAATTCCATTTATTTCAATATTATTAGCAAGTAAAACAATAATACTATTAATATTAATTACTTGTGGTATATTACAAGTAATAATACATTTATTTTATTTTTTAGATTTTAGTTTATATTTAAAATATAAATGGTATCTTATGTCTTTATTATTTACTTTAATTATTATAAGTATATTAGTTACTGGTTCAATATGGATTATGTATCATATGTGTAAAAATTTATTAGTATAAAAATATTATTAATATATAAATGATAATAAAGTATATAAGAATCATAAAACTTAAAATTGTTATTGGTAATTTACTATCTCTAATTAGTGGTTTTTTATTATCTTCTAGAATTATAAAAGTAATAAATATTAATTTACTAAACTATACAATATTAGGAATGTTTTTTTTGTTAATATCCAATTGTTTATTAAATAATTATATTGATAGAGATATTGATATAATTATGGATAGAACTAAAAATAGATTGTTAATAAATAATAAAATATTATCACTTTCAATATTATTAATATCTATTATATTGGCTATACTAGGATTAACAATATTATTTATTACTAATAATTTATTAGTTTTTATTTTATCTATACTTGCTACTATAATATATGTAGTATTTTATAGTTTTTATCTGAAAAGATACTCTTTATATAGTACTTTTATAGGTAGCTTATCAGGAGCAATGCCACCAATTATAGGATATTGTAGTGTATCAAATTTTAATTTTGAATCATTAATATTAATGTTAATATTTATAGTATGGCAAATACCACATTTTTATTCACTATCAATTATATATATTAATGATTACAAAAAAGCTAATATTCCAGTACTACCTTTACATTATGGTTATTTAATTACTAAAAAATATATTATTATTTCTATAATTCTATATATATTACTAATATTTTTATTATATACCATAACTAATAATAATATATATTTTATTACTATTAATATTCCTATTATGATATTATGGCTATTTTTATCACTAAAAAATAATAATATAGATAGTTGGGCTAAAAAAGTATTCATTTTATCTATTATAAGTATTAATGTATTTAATCTATCTATATTAAGTTATTACAAAATATAGCACATATTTTAATACTTACACATGATATTATAGATATTTAATACATATGGACGTTAGAACAATACGTATTATTGTTGGTACATGCATTTTATTTATTATAAGGATACTTAGTACATTTATTTTATTACCAGTAATTACTAGCTATGGTAAATTATTTAATACTAATGATTTACTAGTAGGAATATCTATTAGTATATACAGTATTATGCAAATAATATGTCAAATACCATTTGGTATTGCTGCAGATAAATTTAATCGTAAAAATTTAATTACATTAGGATTAATAATATTTCTATTGGGTAATATAATAATTATTAAGTTAAATAATATTGTTGGCTTAATTATAGGTAGAAGTATACAAGGAATAAGTGCTATTAGTCCAGTTATTATGAGTATCATATATGATTTTGTTAATAATAAGTATTATACTATAGCTATGATGTGTTTAGGAATTAGTTTTTTAATATCTTTTATTATTTCAATAGTATTTGGTCCAATAATAACTGAATTAATTAGTTTTAATGCATTATTTACATTTATAACTATACTATCATTATTAGGGATTATTGTTACGTACTTAATTATACCAAATGTAAAATCGGACATAATAACAAGAAATAAATTTAAATTAAATATAATTAGTATAATTTTTAACAAAAATTTAATCTTAATAAATTTTAGTATATTTTGTTTACATATATTATTAGTATCAAATTTTATAACTATACCGTATGATTTAGTTAAAGTTGGTATAAATTATTCTAACCATTGGAAAATATATTTGTATAGTACGTTATCTTTTATAATTACATTTATATTAATTAGTATTTTTAATAAATATAAATATAAAATACTATATATATTAATTAATTTTATAATTATATTTTTAATATCAATATTACTAAAAATAATTATTCTTAGTAAATTATTATTAATAATTAGTATACAACTATTTTTTGTATCTTTTAGTATAATAGAAGCAATATTACCACAATTTTTAAGACAAATAACTAATATTTTACCGTGTTATAATGGTACATTATTAGGTTTATACTCTACTAATCAATTTTTAGGTAGTGCTATTGGTGGTTTAATTAGTGGATTAATATTACATATTACTAAATCAATAAAGTTCGTATTATTTATTAACATAATAATACTACTATTATGGTTGTTTATCATTATTAAAAATTATAATAAATTAAAAGAAAAATAATTATTATAAATATATGAAAATTACAATATTAGGTTGTGGAGCATTAGGTAGATTATTAGCATATTTTTTGACTAAAAATGGTAATAATGTTCAAGGATGGTTAAAAAAAGATAAAAAAGATAATATATGTATTAATATTATTCATATTAATAATATGAAGGATAATATTATATTACCAACAAATAATATATTACATTTAAATAGTAGTAATTTATTAATAGTAACATTAAAAATTGGTAGTATTGTTTACTCTTTAAAACAGATAATAAATTTTATTAATAAAAATTGCATCGTACTACTAATATATAATGGTTTAGGAATAGAAACAAAATTATCATTTATTAAACAATCATTATTAATTGGAGTGACTTATCATGCTGTATATAAAGAAAAAGAAATAATATATCATAATCATAAAGGATTAACAGTAATTGGTAAAATAAATAGTGCAACAAAAAATATTAATTATAATTTCTTAATAAAGAAATTAAATTTAGCATTAACAAATGTTATTTGGTGTGAAGATATATATACTTTTAAATTAAAAAAATTAGCAGTTAATTGTGTTATTAATCCCCTTACAACAATATATAATTGTAAAAACGGGGAACTATTAAAGTATAATAAGAGTATTTTTTCTATATGTAAAGAATTATCTGATATATTACAATATATGGGTATGTTTATTAATACTAAAGATCTAATAATTTTAGTTAATAACGTTATAAATAATACTAAAAATAATATATCTTCTATGTTACAGGATATAAGAAATAATAAATATTCAGAAATAGATTATATAAATGGTTATATTATAAAATATGCAAAATTATATAATTTGTATGTTTACGAAAATATAAAATTATTTAATATGATAAAATATAAAGAACTTAATATTATTAATAATAATTAATATTATATAAATTTATTCAAATTATATATAAGCAAACAGTATATTACTTGTCATAAGAATTTTAATAATATTTGTTATATAACAATAAAAATCACAATGATAAAAAAAAATAAATATACAATGTTAACTAATATTAATAATCCTATAGAATTACGTAAATTATCAATTAAAGATCTTGATGTTATATGTTATGAGCTAAGAGAATTTTTATTAGATACTGTTAATCAATCTAGTGGTCATCTTGCTTCCGGTTTAGGTGTAATAGAATTAACTATTGCTTTACATTATGTTTATAATACTCCAATAGATTTTTTAATTTGGGATACTGGTCATCAAACTTATCCTCATAAAATAATTACTAATAGACGTAATTTTATGAAGACAATTAGACAAACTAATGGATTACATCCATTTCCTTCAAGAGAGGAAAGTGAGTATGATGTATTAACAGTTGGACACTCATCTACTTCTATTAGTGTTAGTTCTGGAATAGCAGTAGCAATGAAAAAACAGTATAAGAATAGACATGTAGTTTGTGTAATTGGAGATGGAGCAATAACAGCAGGAATGGCTTTTGAAGCAATAAATCATGCTGGTGATATTAAACCAAATATATTAGTAATATTAAATGATAATGGTATATCTATTTCCAATAATATTGGAGCTCTTAATAATTATTTATTAAATATTAAAAAATATAACACTATAAAAGAAACAAATGAGTTAATAAAATATGATAGTACCGATAAAAAAATTAATTTATTTCAATATTTAGGATTTAACTATATTGGTCCTGTTAATGGGCATAATTTAAAGGAACTAATTAAAATACTAAGTATTTTACGTCTAAAATCTGGTCCACAATTATTACATTTAGTAACAGTTAAAGGTTATGGTTATTTACCAGCAGAACAAGACCCGATTAATTGGCATTCAGTACCTAAGTATAGTATATCAAATAATAATTTATTATTAAAAAATAATGCTACTATTTATTCTAATGTTTTTGGTGATTGGTTATGTTATACTGCAGCTAAAGATAACAAATTAGTTGCTATTACTCCTGCTATGAGCTACGGGTCAGGTATGAATAATTTTTCTTGTCAATATCCAAAACAATTTTTTGATGTAGCTATTGCTGAGCAACATGCTGTAACTTTTGCTGTAGGATTATCAATTGGTGGTTATAAACCAGTTGTATCTATTTATTCGACCTTTTTACAACGAGCTTATGATCAAATTATTCATGATGTAGCATTGCAAAATATTCCTATTTTGTTTGTTATTGATCGAGGAGGAATAGTAGGTCCTGATGGTAAAACTCATCAGGGATCATTTGATTTATCTTATCTACGATGCATACCTAATATTGTTATTATGACTCCAAGTAATGAAAATGAATGTAGATTAATGTTATATACTGGTTATCATAATCAAACTAGTCCTAGTGTAGTACGCTATCCAAAAAGACCAATTACTGGAATTAATAAAATAACTAAATTATACAAAATACCCTTAGGTAAAGGTATCATCCATCGTTATGGAACTAATATAGCAATACTAAATTTTGGTACATTATTTGCACAAGCATTAATAGTTGCTAATAGACTTAATACTACCTTAGTAGATATGAGATTTGTAAAACCATTAGATACTTCATTAATTAAAAAATTATCCTATAATCATAAAATTTTTGTTACTATTGAAGAAAATAGTATTATGGGTGGCGCAGGTAGTGCTGTTAATGAATTTATTATGTACAATCAATTATCTGTAAAAGTATTAAATATAGGATTACCAGATTTATTTATTAATCACGGTGATCAAAAACAAATACAAATTAATTTAGGTTTAGATAGTATAGGTATATATAAAAAAATTAATAATTGGTTAAATAAAGTTTTCTGATAAAAAAATAATACTAATAGTTATTAACGCAGCTAACACATCATCAGCTATAATACCAAAACCATTATTTATACTATTTAAGTAACTTATTGGCCATGGTTTAATAATATCTAATATTCTAAATAAAAATATACTAGATAGTATTTCTATAAAAGATTTATTAGGTAATAATAAAATTATTATTCCAGTACCAACAAATTCATCTAATACAATTGAATAGTGATCCTTAATACTAGAATAGTTATTAACAATATGACAAAATAATATACTTAATATAATTATTGTTATTAATTCTAATATATTAATAGGTATAATATAGTACCATACTATACTACTAATAATAGTAGTTATAGTACCAGAACATGGTAAGTATCCTATACCGAAACCAATAACAATAATATATAATAACTTATATACATACACTATTATAAAATTCATTTACCCAAAAAAAATAAGTTAATTTTTTAATTAAAATGATCATATCCTAATGGATTTTTTAGAAATTTACTATTATAATTCAGTAATAATAACTTTTTTCCTATATAAGGAATAATTTTTCCAATATAAGTAATTTTAGTATTTTTATTTAATTTATACAATAAGTTAATATTATTTTTATTAATAGTAAAACATAATTCATAATCTTCACTATTACATACTAAATTTAGTGCATCATTATAATTAACATATTTTTTTAGTTTTTTAGATAATGGAAGATGATTAAGATATATTTTAGCACTATATTTAGTATTGATTAGCATGCTGTATATTTCTTTTAAAATACCATCAGAAATATCAGTAGCAGAATTAGCAATAATTCTAATTTTTTTACTAAATTCTAATGGTGGTCTAGGTCTTAGATGTTTATTTATAAAATAAAGTTTATGTTTTATATTTAAAATTTTAATATTATTTTTTAATATTTCTAATCCATAAGCACTATCTCCAAGTGTACCAGTGACATAAATCATATCATTGATATTTATATTAGATTTAGTTAACTGTTTATTTATTGGTACAATTCCATATATAGTTGCTGTAATACTTAATAGCTTACCTTTACTAAGATCACCACCTATTAAATAAATATTATAGTAATTTAATTGTTTAAATAATTCATTACTAAATAAAGATAACCAGTATTCATTATATTTTGGTAATATTAAAGATATAGTAATCCATTTTGGTTTAGCCCCCATAGCCATTATATCACTTATATTAACAACTACTATTTTATATCCTAAATCACTTGGATTAGTATTAGGTAAAAAATGTATCCCAGACACTAATGAATTAGTACTTATCGCAATAAAATATTTATTGCTATCAACAGATAATAATGCACAATCATCTCCAATACCAAGTTTAATACAGTTATCATTTATTTTTTTTTTAAAAAATCGATTTATAATATAAAATTCATTTATGACATTTTTCATTTAATTAAAAAATACGTGATTATTTTTTTATATTAATTTTATTAATAATTTTATCTAGTACACCATTAATAAATTTATAACTACCATTAGTACCAAAAATCTTAGTTAACTCAATAGCTTCATTAATTACTACTTTATATGGTATATAACTATGATATATTAGTTCGAATATAGCAATTCTTAATATTGTGTGTTCTATATAATCTAATTTATTAATATCTCGCGATAAATAAGGTAACATAACATTATCTAATTTATTATAGTTCGTTAGTACTCCTAAATATAATTTATAAAAATAAGTTACATCAACAATTGATTTATTTAATTTAAAAATAAAATTATTATTTACATTGTTCACTATTTTTAGAGAATATAATGCTTGTAATGCTCTTATTCTTGCTTTACGACGATTTTGTTTCAAAAATTACCTTATTTTATTTTAAATCATATATTAAGTTTATCATTTCTAATGTTGTTAATGCTATTTCTACACCTTTATTATTTAATTTTATACCAGATCTTTTAACAGCTTGTTCTATATTGTTAGTAGTTAGTATACCAAAGGTTATTGGTATAATATTATTTACTGATATTTCTGATAATCTAGATATACACTCATTAACAATATAGTAATGATGATTTGTTTCTCCTTTTATTACTGTTCCCAGTGTTACTATAGCTTGATATTTATTTATATGCACTAATTTATTAGTAATTATAGGTATTTCATATACTCCAGGAACCCAAACAACAGTAATATTATTTTCTCTCATATTACCTACACGTATTAATGTATTAATTACTCCATCTAATAAATTATTATTTATAGATTTGTTAAAACGTGATACAATTACAGCTACGTTAGTTTTATCATTAACTATAGTCTTAGCTTCTATTACATTCATTATTATTCTCTCTTTTTTTATATGATTTATTAGGTGCTAAACGAATTCTAATATCTATTCCAATTTTTTTTACATCTAAAATTTTAAATTTTATTATTTTATAATCGTTATATTTTTGGTTTATATTAAATAACGAACTAGCATTTGCACCTATTATTGTAGGTGATTGATATAGTATAAATTCATCTATTAATTCTTTCTTAATTAAAATACTAGATAATGTTGATCCAGCTTCTACAAAAACTCTATTTATTTCATTTTTACCTAAATATACTAGTAATTCAAATAAATCTAAATAAATTTTATTATTTTTTAAATATGTAGGTAAAACAACTTGTTTAATTTTTGGTAACTTTAATAAGTTATCATTAATAATAGATCTTATTAACCAAGTTACTTTATTATCTGTAATTACATTAAAATTCTCATTTATACGATTATTAACATCAATAATTACTCTAATAGGATCTTTAATATACTTAGTAGGATAAATATTTTTTATATATTTAGGTAATAATGATTTACGTACTGTTAATCTTGGATTATCAACTATAACTGTTGATGAAGTAGATAAAATTACATTGCTTTTTGCTCTAAAAATCTGTACATCTTGTCTTGATTTAGTAGAAGTAATCCATTTTTTTTTATTAAAAACATAATTAACACGTCCATCTAATGATGATGCTAATTTTAAACTTACCCAAGGAATACCGGTATGAATTCTTTTAAAAAAATCATAATTAAGTTTTTCTGCTTCATCCAACATATAACCGTATTCTACTAAAATTCCATGGCTTCTTAATTTATTAAATCCTTTACCAGATACTTTTGGGTTAGGATCAAGAGTAGCAGCTATTACTTTAAATACTTTACTTTTTATTAGAGCATCTGTACAAGGTGGTGTCTTATTATAATAGTTACATGGTTCTAAAGTAACGTAAACAGTAGAACCATATGCGTATTTACCAGCCATCATTAATGCATTTATTTCTGCATGATTACCACCATAGTATTGGTGATAACCTTCACCAACAATATTATTATCTTTTACTATGACACATCCGACATTTGGATTAGAAAATGTAGAAAATTTACCTAACTTAGCTAATTTAAACGCACGAGAAAGATATATTTTGTCCTGATTATTCATTATTTTTTTTATCTAATTTAGGTTTATTACTGATTATTTTTGTTAAATCATTATTAAGTAAATTTACTGTACCTTTAGGTAAAATAATAGAAATATAATCTAATTTAATAATTACTTTATTATTATCCGTAAGTAATAATAATGCATATCCATTATTAGTTTTTTCTAACACTACTCCTATCAAACCACCACTAGTCATAATTTCATCACCACTTTTAACACTATTAATTAATATTTTATGTGATTTTATACGTTTTTGTTGAGGTCTTATAATCATAAAATAAAATATTAATACAAAAATGAATAGCATTAACAAAATTGAATAAGGATTACTAGATGATTGTGAATAGTTGCTATAATTAACTGTAAGTATTTCATTTATAAAATTGTTCATCTAAAATATCTTTTTAATTTACTAAACGTTATATTAACAATTTACATTATTATAATTAAAGTAATAATTTGATTATTATACTATGCAAATATTATAAAACAATATAATAAGTATTAATTTATTATTTTAATGTGTTAAAAAAATATTTAATATATCATTACATTAATATATGTGTTATAATCTAATCCGGTTAAAATATTTATGGAGGATAAATTATGTTAGTTACAAAAATAGCACCTAATTTCACAGCTCCAGCTGTATTAAAGGATGGAACAATAATTAATAATTTTAATTTGTATGAATATATTAGTAATAAATATGCTGTTATATTTTTTTGGCCAATGGACTTTACTTTTGTATGTCCGTCTGAATTAATTTCTTTTAATAAGCGTTATATAGAGTTTAAGCAACGTGATGTAAAGATAGTTGGTATATCTACAGATTCTGTGTTTTCACATAGCACATGGCGTTCTATGTCCATTAATAATGGAGGAATATTTAAAATTAATTATCCAATGGTTTCTGATATAAAAAGAAGTATTATAAAATCTTATGAAGTAGAACATCCAGAGTTAGGTGTGGCATTAAGAGGAACTTTTATATTAGATAAGGACAGTATTATTCGTCATCAATCTATAAATGATTTACCCATAGGTAGAAATATAGATGAAATAATAAGATTTATTGATGCTTTTAAACATCATGAAATTAACGGTCAAGTTTGTCCTGCTCAATGGCAAATAGGAAAAAACACAATTGAACCAACTAAAGATGGTATTAGTACTTATTTAAGTAATAATATTAATGATTTATAATTTATTTTCTATTAATATGATTAACTAAAATTACATAATTATTTTACGACTTTAGACCTTACTACATTATAGTAAGGTCTTTTGTTATTAAAAGATTTAAAATATTTAAAATAACTTAAAATTTATGTTAAATTTATTTAAAATTTTATTAATTACTATTTTAATAACTAAGTTATTCTATAATAATTATCTGTTTGCCACAACATATAAAATTTTTAATCCAAATAGCAGAATTATAGGTAATAATATTAATTTTATTATTCCATTAAATAATAAATATTCATTGGAACATTTTTCTGCTAAATTTCAAGTAGGTATAACTAATATGTTAGAAGCAAATCCGAATTTAGATGTTTATCTACCTAAATCATGTACTAAAGTAATTATACCTAAAAAAATGATACTACCAGATACTTTACACAAGGGAATCATAATTAATAGCGCAGAAATGCGTCTATACTTTTTTTTAAAAAATAATAAAGTTATTGTATTTCCTATTGGAATTGGAGAAATAGGTAATGAAACTCCTAGAAATTGGATTACTTATGTTAAGTATAAAAAAAGTAATCCTATATGGATTCCAACAAAAAATATTAGAGATGAATATATGCGTAATGGACAATGTATACCTAAAATATTTCCTGCTGGTCCAAGTAATCCAATGGGATTATTTGCTTTGTATCTTGGTAATTATTATGCTATACATGGAACTAATAGTAAATTTGGAATTGGTTTAAGAATTAGTCATGGTTGTGTACGTTTAAGAGATAATGATATTAAATTTTTATTTAAAAATGTTCCTGTAGGTACTAGAGTACAATTTATTAATGAACCAATAAAAATTACTAAGGAACCAAATAATATGATATATTTAGAAGTACATCAACCATTATCTTCTAATAAAAGAGAATTTATGTCAAAAAAAATACTACCAATTAAAATAAATGAATATATTAAAAAATTTATAGTGAATAATCATGTAAATATAAAAAAATTTAATAATGAATTAAATAGAAGATCTGGTATACCAATAATAATTAATTAAGATTAAATTTTTAAAATACCCGGGACGAGACTTGAACTCGTATAGCTTTTTAGCTGAGGGATTTTAAGTCCCTTGTGTCTACCAAATTTCACCACCCGGGCAAATGAAAAAGACGTGTCCCAGAATCGAACTGGGATAAACGGATTTGCAATCCGCTACATAAACCATTCTGTCAACACGCCAAAAATTATACAATTACTAATATATATTATATTTTATATTTTAACAATATTAAAATTTTTTATAAAATTCATGTCTAATAATATATAAATATTTTAACATGGAATAAAAAGTTAGTATTAATGCAATGTATAGAAAAATTATGCCAATTATTAGTACAGTATAATTATCTGATTGATATAGCAATGTAGTAATAGCAATAATTTGAATTGTAGTTTTTATCTTACTAATTAAGGTAACAGAAATATTATTATTTTTTCCTAATCTGGCTAACCATTCTCTTAGAGCCGAAATAATAATTTCTCTTGCAATAATTATTGATGATGGTAATGTAATCAACCAATAATGCAATTGATCAGATATTAATACTAATACTACTGATACCATTACTTTATCAGCGACTGGATCAAGAAAAGCTCCAAAATTACTTGTTTGTTTCCAACGACGAGCTAAAAATCCATCAAACCAATCAGTAATTGAAGCTAAGATAAATATTATAATACAACATAATCTAGACCAACTAAATGGTAAATAAAAAATAAAGATAAATAATGGTGTTACTAATACTCGAAAAACAGTTAACCAAATTGGTATATTAAATTGCATAATATTATATTTATTAACTTAAATAAATATAAAGATTAAAAAATAAGTTCTTAGTTAAGAACTATTAACAATAATTTAATTTATTTTAAAATCATATTCCTCATATTGGGTCGTGTAGGATTCGAACCTACGACCAATTGATTAAGAGTCAATTGCTCTACCAACTGAGCTAACGACCCAATAAAATTACAACGGAGGAGTAGAGATTCGAACTCTAGAGTATTTCTACTACCGATTTTCAAGACCGGTGCTTTAAACCACTCAGCCACTCCTCCAAAAAATTAATATTAATACTAATTTAATTGTAATTAGTATTAATCAATTAATTTACAATATCAAAAATTATTGTTATAATTGTGTAAAATTAATATATTTTATATTACAAACTATAGTACTTAAATTAATTTCACCAACATTTACCATAAATTAGGAGCTTTTATGAATCAATTAGTTAAGGATATTTTAATTAATAAGCCTATTCTAAATACTAATAAAGTTTTACGCAATACTTATTTTTTATTATTTTTAACATTAGCATTTTCTGGATTTGTAGCTACTATTAGTACAATATATTGTTTGCCTAGTCCTGGTTTATTAGTTGTAATAGTTGGATTTTATGGTTTATTATTTTTAACACAAAAATTATCTAATAGTATTTTTGGTATTTTTTCTACATTTGCTTTAACTGGATTTATGGGTTATACTTTAGGTCCTACTTTAAGTAAGATATTATTTACTGGAGCTAATGATATAATAATTTTATCTTTAATTGGTACTGCATTAATACTATTATTTTGTTCTCTTTATATTTTTATAACTAAAAAAAATATGTCATTTTTATCAAGTATAATAATTAGTGGATTTTTATCATTATTTATATTAATTATTATAAATAGTTTTTTTAATTTATCTATAGTATCATTAACAATTAGTATTATATTTATTATTTGTTCTTCTACTTCTATATTATGGGAAATAAGTAATATTATTTACGGTGGTGAAACTAATTATATTAGAGCAACAATTAGTTTATATGTTTCATTATATAATATATTTGTTAGCTTAATAAGTAGTATTAATCTACTACGTAGATAAAATTAATTTATTATATAAATTAAAATTTTAATAAATAATTTTAATTTAATAAAGAAATTTATTAATAGAATTGTCGTAGTGTGTATTAAATTATTTATTAATAATTTATGAGGTTGATATTTTATTTTCATATTACACTTAGTAATTTAAATAATTCAATATTAATATAAGATATTTATTCTGTTTTATATAATTTTATGTTAGGTGAACAAAATTTTTTTTCAAAAAAGGATTTAATAGCATCTGGATATGGTAAATTGTTTGGTATAGATGGTCCTAAATTACCATCTTTAAATATGTTAATGATAGATAGAATAACAAATATTACTAAAAATTATGGTAATTATAAAAATGGTTTTATAGAAGCTGAATTAGATATTAATCCTAATATGTGGTTTTTTTCCTGTCATTTTATAAATGATCCAGTTATGCCAGGATGTTTAGGTTTAGATGCTATGTGGCAGTTAGTTGGTTTTTATCTTGGTTGGTTAGGTGGAAAGGGTAAAGGTAGAGCATTAGGGGTAAAAGAAGTAAAATTTTTTGGTCAAGTATTACCAACATCAAAAAAAATAATTTATCATGTTCATTTAAGACGTATTATTAGTAATAAATCAATAGTCGGTATTGCTGATGGTGAGTTATTATGTGATAATAAATTAATTTATACTGCTAATAATTTAAAAGTTGGATTATTTACAACAAAAACTAACTTAGTTTAATTTATTTATTTTATATAGTTAGATATTAACATCTTTTGTTTTATTAAAGTTAATTTTGTTTCGTTATATTTTTCTAGTTTATTTTTTACATCGCTTATAATTATTTTAGGTGCACATTTAATAAATTTATTATTAAATAATTTTTTATTTAAAATTTGTATTTTTTTTTCTACTTTAATTAAGTGAGATTCAATTTTTTTGAATCTAAAATATAATATTTTTTTATCTAAATTATTTAATGGTATAATTAATTTAATGTTATTTATCTTCTCAAAAATATAAATATAATTATAATTATATTCTTTATTATTATTTAATATAATAATTGACCTCAATTTAGCTATATTTTTAATAAATTTACTATTGTTTAGTATTATTAATTCTTCTTCGTTAGAAATATTACTAAGAATAATTTTTATTAATGTATTGTTGTTTATATTTATTTCTGATCTCATTTTTCTAACAGTAGAAATAATATTTTTTATTAAACTAATACTATTAAGTATATTTATATCATTAATATTTTTACTATGTAATTTACAATTTGGAAATGGTTGTAATATAATAGATTCATTATTATTAAATTTTTTATTAATACATTGCCATATATATTCTGTAATAAATGGAATAATTGGATGAATTAGTAATAATATTTGTTTTAAAACTAATAGTAGAGTATTTTTAGTATATTTAATTTCTAATAGTGATCCGTTTTTAATATTAATTTTTGCTAATTCAATATACCAATCACAAAATTGATGCCATACAAATGTGTATAATATATTAACAGCTAAATCAAAACGATAACTATCTAATGCAAATTTAAAATTTTTTATTGTTTTATTTAATTCTATTAGTATCCATTTATCTATTAAAGATAGAGAAGATAATTCATAATTACAAAAATTTTCACTATTTAGTAACACAAATCTACTAACTTGCCATAATTTATTACAGAAGTTATAATAACTAGATATTTGATTAATATTATAATTAATATTTTTATGTGATGACGACATAGCTGTTAAAGCAAAACGTAAAGCATCAGCACCATATGCATTAATTCCATTAGGAAATTTATTTTTAATATATTTTATAATATTTTTAATTGCAGTAAAACCAGTTACTTGTTTAGCACGTTCATAAATTAAATTTTTCAATGATATACCATCTATTATATCTATAGGATCAATAATATTTCCTTTAGATTTTGACATTTTTTGTCCAAGTTCATCGCATACTAATCCAGTAATGTATACTGTTTTAAATGGTATATTAACTGTATGATTATGATTTTTAACTAAATAAGACGTTAACATAATCATCCTAGCAATCCAAAAAAATATTATATCAAAACCACTTATTACTAAATTAGTTGGATGAAACATCTTTAATAAAATAGTATTTTTAGGCCATCCTAATGATGCAAAAGTCCATAATGAAGAAGAAAACCATGTATCTAATACATCATCATCTTGATATAATGCAGTATTTTTATCTATATTATATAATAATCTTATTTCTTGTTCATTATTACCAACATATACATTATTTTTAATATCATACCAAGCTGGAATACGGTGACCCCACCATATTTGTCTTGAAATACACCAATCTTGTATATCTTTCATCCAATTAAAATATAAGTTTTCATAATGCTTTGGAATAAATTTAATATATCCATTTTTAACAAGATTAACAGCTAATTTTGATAATTTACTAGTACGCATATACCACTGACTAGTTAAAAGAGGTTCAATAATTTCATTATTACGATTATTATAAGAAATAATTAATTTATGTAGTTTAATATCATCTACTAAGTTTAAATCTTTTAATTTATTTACAATAATATTACGAGCTTGAAATCTATCTAATCCTTGTAAATAATAAGGAATATTATAAATATTCTTGTTATCTACTACACCATACTTATTAAATATTTCAGGTTTATTTAATATAGTACCATTTTTTGAAAATATATTTATTATTGATAAATTATGTTTTTTTCCAATTTTGTAATCATTAAAATCATGTGCTGGAGTAATCTTTACACAGCCAGTACCTTTTTTAATATCTACATATTTGTCTGCTATAATTGGTAATTGTTTATTTAATATTGGTAATATAGCATATTTACCAATTAAATTTTGGTAACGATTATCATAAGGATTAACAGCAATTGCAACATCACCTAATATTGTTTCTGGACGTGTAGTTGCTACAACTAAATAATTTAGATTATTTATAGTAAGTTGATTATTAGCTAATGGATATCTTAAATACCACATATTACCAATGTGTTCTCGATTAACCACTTCTAAATCAGAAATAGCAGTTTTTAATTTAAAATCCCAATTTACTAATTTTTTACCTTTATATATTAAATTATCATTATATAACTTTATAAATGCCGATTTTACTGAAGATGACATATTATGATCTAAAGTAAATCGATTATTACCCCAATATACAGAATTACCTAATCTTTTAATCTGATAATTAATATAACTATTAAATTTATCCTTTATTTTCCATATTTCTTTAATAAAATCTTCACGATTATAATTTGTTCTAATTTTATTGTATTTATTTTTTATAATTTTTTCAGCTGTAATTTGCATAGCGATACCAGCATGATCAGTACCCATTTGCCACAAAGTATTTTTTCCTTGCATTTTATTGTATCTAATTAATATATCTATTAAAGTATACTGATAAGCATGACCAATATGTAATTTTCCTGTAATATTAGGAGGAGGTATAACAATACAATAATTTTTTTTATTATTTTTAGTTGGTTGAAATAAATTATTTTTTTCCCAATATCTATATATTGATTGTTCTATATCTTTCGGATTATAATAATTATTCATTAATTGATGTCCACAATTGTTAATATTATTATCTTCTTATTATACTAAATTTTGTCATATAAAACTAAAATATTTAAATTATAATAGATATATCTAAAAATTATTAAATCTAATTAATAAAATAATTTCAAGTTAAATCAAATATAATATGCAATTATGATTATTATTAAATATATCTTTAATAAGATATGTAAAGTTCAAATTATTATTATACTAATTTTAGTATTAGTATTTCTTTGTCATAAAGCAATGAGAATACTAAAATTAATTGTTATTGGACATATTACTAAAAAATTAGCTATTATCTTAATAATTTTAAAAATTCCTGAAATAATACAAATTATAGTACCTATAAGTATTATAATAAGTGTATTTATTACTATACAATATATACATAACAATAACGAATTATTAGTTATATATAGTTGTGGATATAGTAAGAATATAATATATTTAACATTGTTAATTATAAGTATTTTTGCTATGCTTTTGACTACCATCAATAGTATGTGGCTTGTACCAATATCTAACAGATATTATTGTCAATTATTAATCGATAATAGACAAAATAATATTAATCAATTAGCATTAAGTAATTTATCTACTAATATTAAAAATAATGATATTATTTTTAATAAAAAATTAAATAATATTTTTTTAATAAAAATTAAAAAAAATAAATATTATCTAATAAGTACTGGTAATATTTGTAATTTTATTTGTAGTAAAAAATATAAATTAATTATATTATTTAATGGTAATAACTATTATTATGATTTATTAAATCAAAATTTAATAATAACAAAATTTAAAAAATACTATTTATTTTTTCAAATTAAAAATAAAAAATATAATTTATTATCTAATCAATTAAATTTAAATCAATTAATATTTAATATTAATAACCAAAATATAAATGAATTACATTGGAGATATAACTTAGTATTATCTATACCATTATTTTATTTATTATCTGCAATTATTTTAGTTAGTAATATTAAAAAAATATTAGGTATTTCAATTGTAATAATACTATATATATTTTTTTTTATTATACAATACTTATTACGTATTAATATAACTAGTTATTCACATATGTTAATGTGGTTAATTTATATATTTTACTTAATTATTATAATATTAACTAGGTATTTAACTGAAAAGTTATTACTATGATAAGTAAAATTAATAAATATATCAAATTAGTATTTGGTATATTAAATTTATATATTTTAAAAAATATTTTTACTTATACCATACAAATTTCATGTATTATAAGTTTATTATCTTGTATTAATAAATTAATTGAAATATCAAATAAAATACATAACTATCCAGTAATTCATATTATATTAATAATTTTATTTAATATTATTAAAGATATGGAATTATTTTTACCAATAATAATTTCTTTATCTGTATTATGCAGTATAATTTCATTAATACTAAAAAATGAATTAATAATAATTTTGACATTAAAAAAAAAATGTTATCAAATTACAATATTAATCATTAAAATTAGTATTATTACTGCAATATTTTTTTTATTAATTTTAGAAACTATTTTATCCTTTAACTATCTTCTATTTAATTTTAATATGAAAAAAAATACTACTAATTATAGTATTTATATTAAAAATAATAAAAAATCTATTTTAATAGATAATATTTATAATAATAAAATATTTAATATAAATATATTTTATACTACAAATAATAATAAACTATATAGCATATATCATGCTAAAACAGCAAAATTTATCAAAAATTATTGGATATTATATGATGTAAAACATTTGAAATTAACAAAACCTATATTAAATGATTATATACCAATTTGTATATGGCATACTAATTTAACACCATACGAACTACATATTTTTACTTTGACTCCAGAATTATTATCTATTAAACAATTATATCATCAAATTAATTTTTTAAAAAAAAATAATATGGATTATTATTATTATCAACTATATATGTGGAATAAATTACTATTGCCTATTAATATTACTATTATTATATTTATTATAACTTCAATAAGTTTTCGTAAATTAGATAAATTATCTATAAAAAGTATAGTAATAAATAGCTTGATAGTAAATTTTTTGTTTTATATTATACATCAATTTATATTATATATAAGTTTTATTGTACATAAAATCTTACTAATAGTATTAGTATCACACTTAATAGTATTATTATACTGTATAAAAATAAATAGAAGTATACTATAATTAATACTGTGCATTTTAAATACCGAAGTGGCGAAATTGGTAAACGCAGTTAACTCAAAATTAACCGTCTATTAAGGACTTATCGGTTCAAATCCGATCTTCGGTAAAAATATATTATCGATTACGAAATATTATTCTACCCTTATTTATATCATAAGGAGTTAATTCAACAATAACTTTATCTCCAGTAAGAATTCTAATATAATTTTTACGCATTTTACCAGAAATATGAGCAGTAACTATATGATTATTATCTAGTTTAACTCTAAACATAGTATTTGGTAATGTATCTAATACAGTTCCCCACATTTCAATATTATTTTTTTTATTCATAATTTTAAAAATTATTTAAATAATCTATGACATCTAATGCAGCTATACAACCACTACCAGCTGCTACTATAGCTTGTCGATAATTACCATAAACTATATCACCAGCTGCAAAAATACCAGGTATAGAAGTTGAAGTTTTATAATTTTTATTAAAGTTTGTGCATATATAATTATTTTTTAATATTAATTGATTATTAAATATATCTGTATTTGCAATATGACCTATTGCTAAAAATAAACCATTAATATTAATATTTATAATATTTTGATTTAATATATTTTTAATCTTAATATTAGTTAAAATATGATTGTTACCTAATATTTCTTGAACAATACTATTTTTATATAATACTACTTTATTATTTTTAACTAAGCACATAACTTTATCTACTATTATAGATTCTGCATTAAATTTATCTTTTCTATGTATAATATATATTTTTTTAACAATATTTGATAAATATAAAGCTTCTTCTAATGCAGTATTACCCCCACCAACAATAGCTACTGTCTTATTTTTATAAAAGTTACCATCACACAATGCACAAGTAGATATACCTTTGTTTTCATAAGTTTTTTCTGATAATAAACCCAAACGACGAGAATACGTTCCAATAGCAATAATTATTACATCACATTTATATACATAATTATTACTATATAAAATAAAGGGATTAGTACTAAAATTAGTTTTTATAATATTATCATTAATAATGTCTATTTTATACTGTTTAATTTGTTTAAACAATTTGTTCATTAAATCATAACCAGATATATTACATTCTCCAGGCCAATTTTCTATATTAATAGTATTAATTAATTGTCCACCAATATTATTACCAGTAATTAGTAACGGTTTTAAATTAGCACGAGCTGTATACATAGCAGCAGTATAACCAGCTGGACCAGAACCTAATATAATTAATTTATTATACTTATACATAAAATTTTTAAAAAATTAATAATTTATTTGCTTTTAATTACCTATTTTATTTAGTATTTAAAATAAATTCTTCTCTATAAAAAATTCTACAATTAATACATTTTATTAGATCAAATAAGTAATTAATTAATCACAAATTATTTATTTTAATTTAAATATTAATAAAAAATATTATCAAATACTAAAATAATATCATAATTGCTTATTAATTATAAATCGAATAGTTTTCTTCAATGTCCTTAAGAGCAATAACTGTACATTTATCATTAATTGTATTACTTAATATAGACATTCTTTCACTATTTTGTATATTTCTTGCTTTATTTGCAGCAATTAAAATTAAATCAAATACATTACCTACTTTTTCTACTGCTTTTTGTACAGTTATTCTTGCCATAAATATTCCCATTTAGTAAAAAATTATTTTTTTGATATTTAGTTTTTAATTGTTCAACTAATATAATAGATTTTAATTGTTTTAAAGTTAGTTCAAACTTATCATTTATTATTAAATAATTATATTCCTTATAATGTCTTATATCATTATAAAACTGATTAATTCTATTTTTAATAACATGAATACTATCTTGGCCTCTTAAATACAATCTATTATTTAATTCTTTTATAGATGGGGGAATTATAAATATACTACAGACATTAGATAATTTATTTTTAACTTGTCTTGCTCCTTGCCAATCTATATTTAAAATTACACTAGTATTATTACTTATTAAATTTTCTATATTTTTGTAAGTAGTACCATAATAATTACCAAAAACAACAGCATATTCTAAAAAAAATTTTTTTTTAATCATTTCTTTAAATTCTTTTACTGAAATAAAAAAATAGTGTTTACCATGTTTTTCTCCTACTCTTTTTTTTCTTGTTGTATATGAAACTGATATAGTTATGTTTTTTAAAAATTTTTTATTAATAAAAGATTTAATTAAACTAGATTTTCCAGTTCCACTAGGAGCCGAAATAATATATATTATACTGTAATTTAACATAATATATTAATACTAATTAATAAAATTATTAAATTAAATATATTATACTTATGAAGTAGTAGACTAATTTATCTTTATGTTTTATACATAAAATCACTTCCTAAATACAATAATTTTACTTTTTTATTAGATCTAACTTCTTTAGACGTACCATGAGCAATAACTTGACCCTTATATAAAATATATAAATCATCACATAAATCAAGAATTTCTTTAGTATTATGATCAGTAATTATTATTCCTAAACCATCATTTTTAAGTTGTTTAATAATATTTTTTATATTTAATATTGATATTGGATCTATACCTAAAAATGGTTCATCAAATAATATAAATTTGGGATTAGTTGCTATAACACGAGCTATTTCTACTTTTCTACATTCACCTCCTGATAATGTATAACCAATATTATTAGTTAAATGTTCTATATTAAATTTTTTAATTAATGATAATACTAATTCATTTTTTTTTTATACGACAAATGTTTTTTGTTTTCTAATGCAATCATAATATTATCAAAAACACTTAAACTACGAAAAATAGAAGTCTTTTGTGGTAAAAAATTAATACCATAATGTACTCTTTTATGTATAGAAAATTTATTTATATTAATATTATTAATTAACACATCTCCTTTATTACTTTTAATAATACCAACAATTATATAAAATATAGTAGTTTTACCAGAACCATTAGGACCTAATATACCTATTATTTTTCTTGAATTAAAGTATAAATTAATATTATTAATTATTATGGTATTATTATATTTCTTACTAAGATTTTTTACAATTAAATAACTCATTTATTATTTACGCATTAAAAAGATTTAATCAAAATATGTACTTGATTACTATTATCAAATGATATTATTTGTTTTTTACTAATTACATACATTATATATTTACCATATATATGAATACTATTATAACAAATATTAACATGATTTATTAAAAGAATAATATTTTTATCTATGTTAAAATAAAATTGATTAGATTTACCTAATAAATTAATATTATTAATACATATTTTAATATATATTAATGGTCTTCCATATCCATAAACTATATTAGTATTATTGTTATGATTAGTGCTATTAATAATAGCTTTGTTAGCATTAATTATTATATTAGAATATTTTATTTTAACATTATTAATAAATTTAATAGTATTACTAAATAAATTAATTATCTGTTTATCTGATGATATTAAAATATCATTTTTCGTATTTGCCAATACATTGTAACTAATAAATAAAATTAATAATATATACAAAAAATTAATTATTTTTAAATATTTATAATAAATAACGAAATAATTCATTTATTTAATTATATTAATATCTTTTATTGTTAACTTAATTAAGATACTATATTTAATACTAATTAATCATACAAAATCATATCTAATATTATTAGATTAATAAACTAATTTATTCTGTGAAATAAGTAATAAATCACATACTTCTCTTACAGCTCCATTACCACCTACATAATTAGTTACATAATTAGCTACTTTAAATAGAGCTGGATGAGCATCAGATACAGCTACACTAAATTTTACTAATTTCATAACAGGAATATCTATTAAATCATCACCAATATAAGCAGTATTATCAACAGTTAAATTTGTTTGATCTAATATTTCATATAATATTGGTACTTTATTTAATTTATTTTGATAAATATATTTAATATTTAAAGTATTACAATAATAGTTAACTACTTTAGAATATCTACCACTAATTACTGCAACTTCTATATTAAATTTTTTTAAACAAAAAATACCATAACTATCACGAACATTAAATGATCTTAATTCTTCGCCATTATGATCAACATAGATAATATTATTAGTCATAACACCATCTATATCACAAACTAATAATTTAATATTTTTAGTAAGTTTCAATATTTGTTGTGTTATTAAACCCGTATTAGTATTTTTTAATTCCTTTTTATTCATTATTTTAATTTATACAAAAATATCATATATATTAATTATACCAGTTAATTTGTAATTATCTATTACAATTAAATTTTTTATTTTATTTAATTTAATTAAATTAATAGCATTAATTAATGGTTGATTAGATGTAATACTAATTAAATTAGTTTTCATTATTGATAAAATTTTAGTTTGTTTTAAATTACTATTGTTAAGCAAAAAATTTTTTATGTCTTTATTTGTTACTATACCAATAACATTATTATCTTTATTATAAATAATTACTATACCTAAAGAATTATTTATTTTTTGAATTACTTCATATAGTGAATTATCGTGATACATTACTGGTAAATCTTTAACATCACGCATTACATCGCTAACTTTAATTAAATTAGTATTTTTTATTGTACCTTCTGGATGTGATAGAATAAACTTATTTAAAGTAAATTTTTTTATTTTAGATAAAGTAATTGCTAAAGTATCACCAATTATTAACATAGCAGTGGTACTAGTAGTTGGTGCTAATCCAAATATACAAATCTCTTGTATAATATTAGTGTAAATATTAACTTGAGATATTTTACTAATAGTGTTGCCAACATTTCTCGTTATACTAATAATGTTTACTTTTAAGTGCTTTAACGCTGGAATTAAAACTAACAATTCTCTAGATTCTCCAGAATTAGATAATATTACAATAATATCATTACTAGATATCATACCTAAATCACCATGACCAGCATCATTAGGATGAATAAAAAATGATGGAGTACCAGTACTAGAAAAAGTAGCTGCTATTTTTTTAGCTATATGTCCAGATTTACCAACACCCATTGTGATTACTTTACCTGTACAATATAATATTAATTTACATGCATTATGAAAATTAATATCAATACATTTACTTAAGTTTTTTAGGCAATCTATTTCTTGTTTTAAGATAGATTTACCAATAGATATAAAATTACAAGAAACTAATAATTCATTATAAGACATATAAATTCCGATAACATAATAAAAGTTAATAAAATATAATTTTAATTTTTTAATATAGAATGATAATTATTACAATACAATATATTATTATTAATTAATACATTTATTAAACTAATTAATATTTTATTTGCAATGTTAAATATTGTACAATTTGTTTTGGTAAAAATTATTTGTATGTAATTTTTATTATAAATACAATTTTATATATTATTAACATAATTTAGTAAGATAATTATGGATATAGAAAAAATAAAGAAAGATTTATTAGATTATTTATCTCCTGATGAGTATTATATTAATAATTATAATAATCATTTATGCATTATAATAATAAAAGATAGTTTTATTAATTTAAATATATTAGAAAGACAGCAAGAAGTTTACAAACCGTTATTTAAGTATATAAAAAGTAATATAATTCATTCTGTATCGATTACAACATATACTAAGAATGAATGGAAAGATTATAATAATAAGAAAAATAATTAGTATTTATATAAATTAAAACTTAATGAATAAATTTCATATTTATGGCCCAACTAAATTAAGTGGAAAAGTAAATATTTCTGGTGCAAAAAATTCTGCTTTACCAATATTATTTGCTACATTATTAACAGAAAATGTTGTAGAAATAAAAAATATACCTAAATTAGAAGATATTAATATAGCAATAAAATTATTAAATAAACTTGGTGCAAAAATTAAAAAAAGTAAATCAATATATATTAATCCTAAAAATATAAATATTTGTTGTCCACATTATTTATCAAATAATATACGTGCATCCATATGGATACTAAGTCCATTATTAGCTAGATTTGGTTATGGTATAATACCATTACCTGGAGGGTGTGCTATTGGTGCAAGACCAATAGATCTTCATTTATTTGGACTAAGAAAATTAGGAGCTAATGTAACTATAAAAGATAAGTATATTAAAGCATCAGTATCAGGAAAATTAAAAGGAGTTTATATAAATATGAGTAAAATTAGTGTTGGGGCAACTTTAACTATCATGATTGCTGCAACATTAGCTATTGGAACAACAATAATAGATAATGCAGCTAAAGAACCAGAAATAATTGATACTGCTAATTTTTTAATTACTTTAGGTGCTAAAATATATGGAGCAGGTACTAATAAAATTATAATAAATGGAGTTAATTATCTTAATGGTGGTGTTTATAAAATATTACCAGATAGAATAGAAACTGGTACTTTTTTAGTAGCTGCAGCTATTTCTAGAGGACATATTACTTGCTATTCAACATATCCTACTTTATTAAATGAAGTATTAATTAAATTATATGAAGCAGGTGCTGATATTAAAACTGGTGAAAATTGGATAAGTTTAAATATGCATGGTAAAAGACCTAATGGGGTTATAATACGTACATCTCCATATCCAGGATTTCCTACCGATATGCAAGCTCAATTTAGTTTATTAAATTTAGTTGCTAATGGAGTTAGTAAAGTTACTGAAACAATATTTGAAAATCGTTTTAGACATATTATTGAATTAACTAAAATGGGAGCAAAAGCAAAAATAATAGGTAATACTGTATTATGTTATGGAGTTAAAAAACTATTTGGAACAGATGTAATAGCTACTGATTTAAGATCATCAATTAGTTTAATATTAGCTGGTTGTATAGCTCAAGGGGTTACTACCGTACATAATACACATTATGTGTATAGAGGTTATGATTCCATAGAAAAAAAGTTAAAGTTAATTGGCGCAAATATTAGACTAACCAATAGTAAATTAAATAAATAGTATTTAATTAGCTAATAAAAACATATTAGTCTTTCCTCTAATAATATGAAATACTATAACGGGTAATTTTTTACTTAAAATTTTTTTTAATTGTAGAATATTATCAATATTCTCTTTATTAATACCAACGATTATATCGTTCTTTTGTAAACCAATATTAAATGCTGAAGAGTTTTTTATTATACTATTAATCAGTACTCCTTTTATTTTACCAGAGTTATTACTTAATAAAGCTCCTTGTAAAATAGGTATGTTACTAATTTCTTCTATACTACTATACTTAGTATTACCATCTTCTAGTGTAACAGAAATATTATTAATTTTATTATCTCTTAATATGCCAATTATAATAGTATCTCCAGGATTAGTAATACTAATTTTAACTCTTAATTCTGCAAAACTATTAATCTTTCTACCATTAATTGAAATAATTATATCTCCTGCTTTAATACCAGCTTTATAAGCTGCTGAGTTTACTATTACTTCACTAACAAAAGCACCATGTTGAGTACTAATTTGCAAAGCATTTGCTATATCAGCTGTTAACTCTGTTCCTTTTATACCTAATTGACCACGTCTAATTTCTCCATATTTAATTAATTGCTCACTTAAACTTTTTACTATATTACTAGGAATAGCAAATCCAATACCAATATTACCACCATTAGGGGCTAAAATTGCTGTATTAATACCAACTAATTCACCATTCAAATTAATTAAAGCACCACCAGAATTACCTCTATTTATTGAGGCATCAGTTTGTATAAAATTTTCTAATCCTTCTAAATTTAACCCACTACGACTAAGAGCAGATACAATACCTGATGTTACAGTTTGACCTAAACCAAAAGGATTACCAATTGCAATAACAAAATCACCAACTTTTAAATTATCAGAATCAGCTATTTTAATTTCTGTTAAATTATTTGGATTAGATATTTTTAATAAAGCTAAATCAGTTTTATCATCACATCCAACTAATTTAGCATAAAATTCTCTCCCATCATGTAATTGAATTTTAATCTTATCAGCATTATGTATTACATGATTATTAGTAATAATATAACCATTATTAGCATCTATAATTACACCAGATCCTAATCCTTCAAATTGACGTACACTACTATTATTAGGTATATTAGGACCAAAAAAGTATCTAAATTCTTTAGGTAAAATCGATTGTCTAATAATTTGTGTACCTTCTATATGCATATTAACTACTGCTGGTAGCACTTTATTTATCATAGAAGATAAACTAGGAATATTATTAGAGTTATTTGTGTTAATTAAAGGAAAAGATGCATAAATATTAATATTACTAAATAAAATAATAATAGTAATCATAAATACTTTAATTAATAAGAGTACTATATTCATATATAGTTAGCCTTTTTTTACTAGTTAATATTTACTTTAAATTGTTTAAGTAAAAAATTATTATTTCATAATAATTCAATATACATTATATAAACATAAATTAAAAATTAATAAAACTAAAATACAATAAATTAAGTTAAATTATTGATAATATATAAAAATAATGCTAGATTATTAATTTATCTAATTTAATATTTTTATTTTTTATTATATTTAATATGAAAAACAATAATTGTTGTTGGTACTTAGTTGATGCAGAAAATCAAGTATTAGGGCGTCTTGCTAGTAAAATTGCTAACTTATTAATTGGTAAACATAAAATTAATTATTTACCTAATTTAGTTACTGGAGATTATGTTATAGTAATTAATGCTAACAAGATAATTGTTACTGGTAATAAATACAAAGATAAAATATATTATAAACATACTGGTTATATTGGTAATTTAAAAAAGAAATTATTCAAGGATATTTTTGTAAAAAATCCAAAGTATATTATATCACATGCTGTTAGTGGTATGTTACCCCGTAATTCCTTAAAAAAAAATATAATTAAAAAACTAAAAATTTATTTAGATACAAATCATAAACATATGTCACAAAAACCAAAAGTATTTAATTTATAAAATGGAATATTATTATGTCTATACATTATTATGGTACAGGACGTAGAAAAAGTGCTATTGCTAGAGTTTTCTTAAAAGAAGGAAATAATAAAATAGTGATTAATAATATTGATATTAATCAATACTGTAATAAAAAAATAGTTATTTTTATAATTAATCAGGTATTAAATATAGTTAATTTACCAGATAAATTTAATATATATATAACAGTTAAAGGTGGTGGTATTTTAGGACAAGCAAATGCAATTAAACATGGAATTTCTCGTGCATTAATAACTTATAATAATAATTTATACTGTAAATTACGTGAATCAGGATTTATTACTAGAGATTCACGTATTGTAGAAAGAAAAAAAGTTGGATTAAAAAAATCTCGTTGTCGTCCTCAATTTTCTAAAAGATAAATAATATAAATTCTTACTATGTTATATAATAAAAAATTTAATTTTAGTGCTAGTCAAGCAATGATCCCATATACTGTGTTAAAACAAATAAAAAAAGATTTATTTAACTGGAATAATAAAAATATATCTATAATGGAAATTAATCATCGTAGTAATTATTTTGTTTCTATAGTAGAAAATACTAAGAAATATTTACGAGAATTATTAAATATACCCTTAAATTATAAAATAATATTTTGTTTTGGGGGGGCAAGAGTACAATTTTCTATTATTCCAATTAATCTTATAAAAAATAAATTTAGTTCTGCTGATTACGTAAATAGTGGATACTGGTCCAGTAGTGCTATAGATGAAGCTAAAAAATATTGTCTCGTTAATCAACTAGACGTTTTATATAAAGAAGATGGGTTAATAAAAGTTTATCCTATGAGTAATTGGTTAATTTCTAATAATAGTTCGTATTTACATTATTGCCCTAATGAAACGGCAAATGGTATATATATTAATGAGTTACCTGATTTTCATAATCGTATTGTTATTGCTGATTGTTCATCAATAATATTATCTCGTGTGTTAGATATAAGTAAATTTGGTTTAATATACGCAAGTACTCAAAAAAATATTGGTTTATCTGGATTAACTTTGTTAATAATACGTGATGATTTAGTTAACATAAATAAAAATAATATAGTACCGTCAACTTTTAATTATCAATTCTTAATAAAATATAATTCCATGTTTAGTACCCCACCAACTTTTGTTTGGTATGTTGCTAATTTAATACTTAAGTGGTTAAAAAAAAAAGGGGGACTATCTAAAATTGAAAAAATAAATAAAATTAAATCTGATATCTTATATAAAGTAATAGATAACAGTACTATATATAATAATAATATTTCATCTTTGTATCGATCATATACTAATATAATATTTAAATTACCTAATACTAATTTGCATAAGTTATTTTTAAAAGAATCTAATAAAGCAGGATTTTTAAATTTAGCTGGCCACAGAGCAATTGGTGGTATCAGAATATCTTTATATAATAGCATGACATTATTAGGAGTAAAAAAACTTGCTAAATTTATGTTTAATTTTTCTAATAAGTATAGCTGATATAACTGTATTATCTTATTTAATATTGCATTGCATATATAATAATAATTATAGATATTAATCTTTCTAATCTAATATTAGATTTCTTTATTATTGGTATACTAAATTTTTTACTATAAGGCCAAAATAATGGAATTCCTGCAGGAGTTAGCATATCAGCAATAATATGACTAATATATCCTATAACCATTGCATAAATTACATCTATAGGAACATTAATTTTACTAATACTTATATAAATCATCATTATAATTATTAACAATAAACTATGAGTAAGACTTCTATGTCCAAAAAGTTTATAAATTGGTATAGATAACCATTTAAATCTTTTTCCTATAAAAGATTTTGGGTGATCTATATCTGGTAATAAGCATGTTGCTAAACTACCTAAAATAACGTGCCACCAATCACCACTAGTTATAAAATATATTAATTTAGTTTTTTTTATCAAAATTATATTAGATATAGCAAAACAAATATGTCCTTCAGTTGTCATAATTATAAATAATTACTATAATTTATTAAAATTTATATTATAAAAATAACTAATATGTTAATAATTTATAATAAGTTATAATTCATATATTTAGTTTAATAAAATTAAATATAGATATATTGCAGTTTCTTTATAGGGATGATATTTTACTAAATAAATATAATTTTAACAATTTAATTAATTAATTTTTAGAAATTTAATGTGTCAGAATAATTATAAAGATAACATTTTATTTTGTGATCATCGAAAAATTGCTAAACAAATGGACTTGTATCATATTCAAGAAGAAGCACCTGGAATGATATTTTGGCATAATAATGGATTAATTATATTTAAAGAATTAGAAAAATTTATTAGATTACAATTAAAAAATTTTTCTTATCAAGAAGTTAAGTGTCCATCTATGATGGATAAAAATATATGGAAAATTACAGGTCATTGGGATAATTATTCAAGTAATATATTTACTACTAGTTCAGAAAATAGAGAATATTGTATTAAACCTATGAATTGTCCAGGACATATACAAATATTTAATCAAACAATACAATCTTATCGTAATCTACCTTTAAGAATAGCAGAATTTGGTAGTTGTCATAGAAATGAACCATCTGGATCTTTATATGGATTAATGCGTATTAGAAATTTTACTCAAGATGATGCGCATATATTTTGCACAGAAGAGCAAATATATGATGAAATTAGTAATTGTATAAAAATGATATACTATGTTTACAATATATTTGGTTTTAAAAACATTAAAGTTAAATTATCAACTAGACCAAAGTGTAGAATTGGTGATGATAATACATGGAATTGGGCCGAAAAAAAATTGGTTGATTCTTTAAAAGGAAATAATATAATTTTTGATTATCAATTAGGAGATGGTGCTTTTTACGGACCAAAAATAGAGTTTATATTATTAGATTCATTGGGAAGATTTTGGCAATGTGGTACTATACAGTTAGATTTTTTTCTTCCAAATCGTTTAGGTGCTTACTATATTAATAAAAATAATTCTCGTAGTACTCCAATTATGATACATCGTTCTATTTTAGGCTCAATAGAACGTTTTATAGGAATAATTACGGAAGAATATGCTGGACTTTATCCAATATGGTTAGCACCAATACAAGTAGTTATTACAAATATAAGTATTAATCAATATAATTATGTAAATGAAATTGGAAAAATTCTAATATCATTAAATATAAGAACTAAAATAGATACTAGAAACAAAAAACTAGGTTTTAAAATTAGAGAATATATCATTTGTAAAATACCATATATAATTGTTTGTGGTAACGAAGAAATATCATCAAAAAAATTATCAGTTAGAACTAGTAAGAGTAATAATTTTTATATTATAAGTATTAATAATTTTATAGAAAAAATTAAATATGAGATAAATAATTATTTAATTTAAAATTAAGATGGGAGTTAAATTAAAATTAACATTAAATCAAAATCAGTAAAATTTAAAAATAGAATTAACGAAGAAATAAAAGCAGATAAAGTTCGTTTAATTAATATAGATTTAAAACAAATTGGTATTGTTAGTTTACAAGATGCTTTGCTTAGAGCAAGTAAATTGAATTCTGATTTAATAGAAATAAATCCTAATATTATCCCACCTGTTTGTAGAATAATAAATTATGGTAAATTTATATATGAAAAAAGTAAGTTAATTAAAGAACAAAAAAAGAAACAAAAATCTTTAAATATTAAAGAAATTAAATTTAGACCTAATACACAAGAAAATGATTATAATATTAAGTTACGTAATATTATTAGACTTCTAAATAAAGGTAATAAAATAAAAGTTACTCTAAAATTTAGAGGTAGAGAAATTGTACATCAACAAATTGGTATTAATATGTTAAAACGTATGAAAAATGATTTACATAAATTAATAATTATGGATAATTCTTTATTAAGAATTGAAGGAAAACAAATTAGTATTATGTTAACTCCGCAAAAAAATAAAAATAAGATATAAAATTATAAAGAGTAAATTTAATATGTTGAAAATAAAAACAATACGTAGTTTTACAAAAAGATTTAGAAAATTATCATCTGGTAAATTTAAATATAAAAAATCTAACATGCGTCATATTTTAACAAAAAAAACATCAAAATATAAACGGCAATTAAGATCTAAAGCAATAATAACAAGAAGTAATTCAAAAGTAATTAATAGGTGCTTACCTTATTTATAGTAGTAAATTTTGGAGGATAATATGACTCGTGTTAAAAGAGGGGTAACTGCTCATCAACGACACAAAAAAATATTAAAACAAGCGAGTGGTTACTACGGAGCTAGATCAAGAACATATCGTTCAGCTTTTCAAGCAGTTATAAAAGCTAATCAATATAGTTATAGAGATCGTCGAAATAAAAAAAGACAATTTCGTAAATCATGGATTATTAAAATAAATGCAGCTTCTAGATTATATGGATTAACTTACAGTCAATTAATATATAGATTAAAAAAATTATCTATTCTAATAAATAGAAAAATAATTACTAATTTAATTATACATAATCCAGAAATATTTAGAAATTTAATTAAACAAATAAAACAATAGTTTTTATTTATTATTTAATTCTAATTAATATGTCTAGTATCAAAAACTTATTTAATAAAGTAAAAGAAAAGGTATCATCATCAAAAAGTATTTATGAATTAGATTTAATTTATAGTAAGTTTTTAGGTAAAAATAGTTATCTTAATAAATTAACAAAAAAAATACATTTAATATGTCTAAAAGATAGATCGTATGTCGGTAAACTAATAAATAAAACAAAATATGATATTACAAATATAATATTAAAACATAGAGCAAATTTAGAAAAAGAAATATTAAAAAAATCTATTACTGACGAAACAATAGATATTACATTACCTGGAAGAACTAATAGAATAGGTGGATTACATCCAATTACATCTGCAATAATAGATATTAATTACTTTTTTTATAAATTAAATTTTATTAATGTTCTTGGATTAGAAATAGAAGATAGTTATCATAATTTTGATGCATTAAATATACCAATTAATCATCCATCAAGAAATCCTCAAGATACTTTTTGGTTAGATAAAGAAGTACTATTACGCACACAAACATCTAGTATACAAATTAGGTATATGAAACATAACAAACCACCAATACGTATTATTTCTTTTGGTAAAGTTTACAGAAAAGATTATAGTATTACTCACACACCAATGTTCCATCAAATGGAAGGATTAGTAGTTGATCGTAATATAAATTTATTACATTTAAAAAATATAATATACGAATTTTTAAATTTTTTCTTTAATAAAAGAAAAATTATTCGTTTTCGTATGTCTTATTTCCCATTTACTGAACCCTCGATGGAAGTTGACATTATGAATAATAATAATTGGTTAGAAGTTATTGGTTGTGGTATGGTTCATCCTAAAGTACTAAAAAATTTAAATATAAATACAAAAATTTTTTCGGGTTTTGCTTTTGGTTTAGGAATAGAACGTTTAGTAATGATACGTTATAATATTAACGATATAAGATATTTTTTTAAAAATGATTTACGTTTTCTTAAACAATTTAAATAATGAGATACTAAATGATATTTAGTGAGTTTTGGTTACGTGAAATTTTAAATTTTAACATTAATATAAATTATTTAATTAATAAATTAACTATATCAGGATTTGAGGTAGATAATGTTAATTTATTAATTAATAATAATATTTCAGGATTAGTGATTGGTGTTATTACAGAAATTAGATATTTATCAAAACTAAATAATTTATTTTTATTAAAAATTAATATTGGTTGTAAAATTATTAATGTTATTTTAGATAATATAATGGTTAATATTAATACTAAAGTAGTAGTTGCTCCAGTAGGAGCAACTACTATAATACATAAACATATTCAATACGTTAAAATAAATGGAATGTCATCAGAAGGTATTTTATGTTCATTTTTAGATTTAGGTATTAATGAATATGGTAATAATATTATAACATTACCATATGATGCTCCAGTAGGTTATGACATAAAAAAATATTTAAATTTAAATGATAATATTATTAATGTTAATATTCCATTTAACAGGATTGACTGTTATAATGTTTTAGGATTAGCTAGGGAAATATTAGCACTCAATAACATTAAATTTAATTTATTTAATTATTATCATGTAATACCACCAAAGATAGAAGATGTTATTAAAATTACTGTAAAAGTTCCTTATATATGTCCAATTTATTTATCAAGAATAATTAAAAATATTAGTATTAATAATCCATTACCTATATGGTTATTAGAAAAATTACGTAGAGTAGGTATAAAACTAACATTTTCTATTTTAGATATTATTAATTATATTTTTCTAGAATTAGGTTATGTGGTAATGATTTTTAATAAAAATATTGTTGATAACGGAATTATAATTCGTAAGTTACAATCAACTGATAATATAGAACAAAATAAATTAAATTTCTTACCTAAGAATATAGTTATTTCTAACTATAGAAAAATATTATCTTATTTAGAATTATCTAATAACAATAATGATAATATAGATATAGTTATTAGTTGTGCTTTTTTTAATACTTTAGATAATATTACTTATATCAATAAATTTACCACACATAATAATTTTAATATTATTATGAATAAATTAGACTATCATTTAGTAACAGTTGTTATAGAAAAAACTACTGAGTTATTGGTAAAAATATATGGTGGTATTCCAGGACCAATCACAAGTGTAATTTATAATAAGCTATTACCAAAAAATAAACAAATAATATTAAAAAAAAATAAACTTTATAAAATAACTGGAGTTAAAATACCAAGTTATGATGTAGATAATATATTATCTAATATTGGTTGTTTAGTTAACAAAAAAAAATATTCTTGGTATGTTTATTCTCCTAGTTGGCGTTGTGATTTATTACAAGAAGAAGATTTAATTGAAGAGTTAATACGTATATATGGCTTTGATAATATTTATAATAATGATAAATTAAATAATAATAAATATATAACATTATCTAAATATAGATTATCAACATTATTAGATCGTACCAAAATACTACTAGTAGATAAAGGATATCAAGAAATTATTAGTTATAGTTTCATTGATAAACAATTACAAACTTTGTTATATCCAAATAAAAAATTAGTTACATTAATTAATCCAATAAATACTAATATGTCATCTATGAGATTATCTTTATTACCTGGATTAATTCAAGTATTAATTTATAATAAAAATAGACAATTGCAATGTATTCGTTTGTTTGAATCAGGATTTTGTTTTTCCTATAATAAAAATTATAATAATAATCATATTTTACAACATTTTATGTTATCAGGATTAGCATATGGTAATTATTCATATAAACATTGGAATTTATCTAATAGATTATTAGATTTCTACGATATCAAAGGTGATTTAGAAGCAATATTTACTTTAACTAATATAATAGATAATGTAGAATTTAAAATTTGTAATGATCCGTTATTACATCCTGGACAAAGTGCATATATTTTTTTTAAAAATACTTATATAGGCTTAATTGGAACTATTCATCCATTAATACAAAAAAAATTATCTTTATCAAATAAAATATTAGTTTTTGAATTATTATGGAATTATATTAATAAATTTAAAAAAAATAGAAAAATTAATTTATTATCTAAATATCCAGTTAGTTACAGAGAATTATCTATTATAGTTTCAGATAATATATTGTCTATTGATATTATTAAAGAATGTAAAAAATGTATTGATACTAGTTTAATTAATGTTAAAATATTTGATGTGTATAAAGGTAGTAATATTCCTGAAGGTTATAAAAGTGTTACTATTAGTATAAAAATACAAAATTCTTCTCGTAATTTAGAAGAAAATGAAATATCCAGTATTGTTAATAAATGTTTTTTAAGATTAAAACAAAGATTTGGTGCTTATTTAAGATAATAAATAAATTTTTTGTTAAAAAATATTTTATATTAATAATTAGTATTAAATAATTTAAAAGCTTAATAAGTAAAATTATTGATATTTTATCACTTATTAATGTTAATAAGTATACATAATGATAAATAAAAATGAAAAAGATATAATTAATTTGGTAAAAAAAAATATAAAATACAAAGAAGGATTTTATACTAAATTAATTAGTGATGAGTTAGAAAATGGATTAAATGAACAAGTGGTACGTGATATTTCGAAAAAAAAGTGTGAACCAGATTGGATGTTAGAGTTTCGTCTTAAAGCTTATCACACATGGGTAAATATGAAAGAACCACATTGGTTAAATGCTTATTATCCTAATATTGATTATAATAGTTATAGTTATTATTCTGCACCAAAATATAAAAATAATATAGTAAATAATAAAAAAATAAATAACTATTATCTTACTAATGAAGTAAAACAAACATTTGATAAGTTAGGAATTCCTACTGAAGAAATTAATAATATTGCAATTGATGCAGTATTTGATTCTGTATCAGTATCTACTACTTACCAAAAAGAATTATTAAATTATGGTATTATTTTTTGTTCTTTAAGTTTCGCAATAAATAATTATCCAAAATTAGTTCGTAAGTACTTAGGTAGTGTTGTTCCTATAAACGATAATTTTTTTTCAGCTCTTAATTCTGCAGTGTTATCAGATGGTACATTTATTTATATTCCCAAAGGGGTAAAATGCCCAATAGAATTATCTACATATTTTCGTATTAATTCTATAAATACTGGACAATTTGAACGAACTATTATTATAGCAGACCAAGATAGTTATGTTAGTTATATTGAAGGATGTTCAGCTCCAATAAGAAAAAATTATCAATTACACGCAGCAGTAGTAGAAATAATTATATTAGATAATGCTACAGTAAAATACTCTACTATTCAAAATTGGTTTGCAGGTATTAATCATATAAGTGGAATATTAAATTTTGTAACTAAACGTGCATTATGCATAGGTAATAATTCAAAAATGTCTTGGATTCAATCAGAGACTGGTTCAGCAATAACTTGGAAATATCCAAGTATTATTCTTAAAGGTAATAATGCTACAGGTGAATTTTATTCTATTGCACTTACTAATATGCATCAATGTGCTGATACTGGAACAAAAATGATTCATATAGGTAAAAACACTAACTCTACTATAATTTCTAAGAGTATTTCAGCTGGTCGTAGTAAAAATACTTATCGGGGATTAGTAAAAATAAATTCTAATGCTAGTTACTCACGTAACTATACGCAATGTCATTCTATTATGATTGGTGATAAATGTGGTACCTACACTTTACCAGATATTCAAGTACATAATAATACTTCACAGGTAGAACATGAAGCTTTAACCTCGTCAGTAGGTGAAAATCAATTATTTTATCTTAATCAAAGAGGAATAGATAATGATAATGCTATTTCTATGATAATTAGTGGATTCTGTCAAGATATATTTACTAAATTACCGTTAGAATTTGCGATGGAAGCAAAAAAATTACTTACTATAAATTTAGATGAAGGTTTGGGATAATATAAATTACTTCAGTTTATTTTGATTGGGATTGTATGTTAATTATAGAAAATTTAGATGTTAGCGTAAATAATAATATTATTATAAAAAAATTAAATCTTATAGTTAATTATGGTGAAGTGCATGTTATTATGGGTCCTAATGGATCAGGAAAAAGTACTTTATCTGCTGTTGTAGCAGGTAATAAAAAATATAATATTACTAATGGTAAAATAACATTTAATAATAATAATTTACTAAATCTTAATCCTGATGAAAGAGCAAAATATGGGATATTTGTCGCTTTTCAATATCCAATAGATATTCCAGGTGTGAATAATTTTACTTTTCTTAAAGTAGCAATTAATAATATAAGAAAAAGTAATAACTTATTAGCATTAGATAATGCACATCTAATACCGTTAATAACAAGTAAAATTAAATTACTAAATATGTCTGATGATTTATTACATAAATTTGTTAATGTGGGTTTATCTGGTGGGGAAAGAAAATTAAATGAAGTTTTACAATTATTATTATTAGAACCAAAATTATGTATACTAGATGAAATAGATTCAGGTTTAGATATTGATTCATTAAAATTAGTAGCTACTACTATAAATAGTATACGAAATAAAAACAGATCATTTATTATTATTACTCATTACAAAAGAATTTTAAAATATATTGAACCAGATAAAGTACACATACTATATAATGGTTGTATTATTAAATCTGGTAATAAGATTTTAGTAGAAAAATTAGAGGAACATGGATATGACTGGTTTGCTAAACAGCAATACTAGTAATTTATTACCTCAATGGTATAAATTATTTAGCAAAGAAAAAACTTATAATTCAATAAAATTTTATAAGCACTGGAAATATATTAAAATGTTATGGTCAATACCAAATACTTATAATAAGTATTATAATGATATAAATTATAACAAATTATTAAAAAGTAAATTCATATTGCAAAATAATAAATATTTTAATGATTTTAATATATCTAGTATTATTTCAAATGTTCATATATTAGTTTTTATTAATGGTAATTTTTATTCTGAATTAAGTAGTTATAGTAATAATATTAATATTAAACTTGAATATAATGATAATAATATAAATTTTAATAAAAATTCTGATATATTTTATCATTTAACAGAAAGTTTTTGTTATAAAACATATATTATTGATATAAATAAAGATATTGATGAAAAACCAATATATTTATTACATATTAATGATGGTTTATCTAAAAGTACAGTTAATATATTACAAAATCGTTATTATATTAATATTTTAAAAAATGCGAAAACACATATTATAGAATATTTTACTAATAAAAATAAATATTATTCTTACATTAATAGTATTAATACATTTATATTTATCCATAATTATGCTACACTTGAGTATACTAAGTTATCATTAGAAAACTATTATAGTTATCATTTTAATTATAAATATATTACTATTAGTGACCATGCTAAATTAAATAGTAATATATTTGTTATAGGAAATAAAATTCATAAAGATGAAATGCATATTAAATCAAATGGAGTTGATACATCAATATGTGCTAATAGCTTATCTGTATTATCAAATAATAGTAATATAATTGATACTAATATGCATCATATTGCTAGTAATTGTACTAGTAATCAGTTACATAAAGCTATTATTAGTAATAATAGTAAATATTTATTTAATGGGATGATAAAGATAACAAAATTAGCTTCAAAAATTAATAGTAATATATTTAGTCAGGGATTACTGTTAGATAGTACTTCACAATTTAATACAAAACCACAAATAGAAATATATAACCGTAAGGTTCATTGTACTCATGGAGTAATTATTAGTAATATTAATTATGATCAAATTTTTTACTTATGTTCGAGGGGGATTAGTTATGTTGATGCTAAAAAAATAATTATTAATGCTTCTTTTAAAGAAGTAATTAATAAAATTAGTCATTATGAATTACGTAAAATAATATTTGATATTTTTAAAAGTTTAATTTAGTAAATTATGATGTATCCCATATCAAAAATCAGATTAGATTTTCCTATTTTAAATAAAAAGATAAATAATAATAAATTAGTATACTTTGATAATGCAGCTAGTTCATTAAAACCTAACTATGTAATAGAACGTGAGATGAACTATTATAAATACGAATATGCAGCAGTTCATAGAGGTATTCATACATTAAGTCGTGAAGCAACTAATAAAGTAGAACAAGTACGTTGTAAGATAGCTAATTTTATTAATGCTAAACAAACTGAAGAAATTATATTTACTAAGGGTACAACTGAGAGTATTAATTTAGTTGCTTACAGTTGGGGTAGAAAATTTTTACGTCCTGGAGATAGTATTGTTATTACAGAAATGGAACATCATGCTAATATTGTGCCTTGGCAGATATTAGCAAAAGAAAAGAAACTATTTATTAAATATGTACCATTACTACCGAATGGTACTTTAGATTTATCACAATTATCATCATTAATAAATAACAATACTCGTTTATTTGCCATTACTGCAGCATCAAATGTATTAGGTATTATTAATCCAATAAAAGATATTATTAACCAAGTAAAAACTATTAGTAATAGTTTAGTATTAGTTGATGGAGCACAATGTGTTATGCATCAAAAAGTTGATGTACAATTACTAAATTGTGATTTTTATGTATTTTCAGGTCACAAAATGTATGGTCCAACTGGTATTGGAATATTATATGGTAAAAAACATTTACTTGATAGTATGTCTCCTTGGGAGACTGGTGGTGCTATGATTAAAAATGTAAGTTTAACAAAAGAGACTACTTTTAATCAAGTACCATGGAAATTTGAAGCTGGCTCACCTAATACTGCTGGTATTATAGGATTAGGTGCTGCTATTGATTATATAAAAGATATTGGATTACAACAGATTATATTACATGAAAAATTATTAACTAAATATGCTTTTGATGTTTTAAATAATATTCCTAATATAAAAATTTATGGATCTATTACATATAATAGAATTAGTGTAATCTCTTTTAATTTGGGAACACATCATGCTTATGATATAGGTAGTTTATTAGATATTTATGGTATTGCTATCCGTACTGGTCATCAATGTGCATTACCGATTATGAATTATTTTAAAGTTAGTAGTATGTGTAGAATATCATTAGCTATGTATAATGATTATTTTGAAATAGATAAATTAGTAGACATTTTAACAAAAATTAACAAAATACTAATTACTTAAATTAAGTAAAAACGGCAATGAATCAAGAACAATTAATATATAATTTCAATAATTGTTTTTCTTGGGAAGAAAAATATTTATATTTAATTGAATTAGGACAACAATTACCATTGTTTCCTAATAAATATAAAATATCTAAATACTTAATTCCTGATTGTCAAAGTCAAGTATGGATAGTTTTAACTAATCACAATAATAAAGTTAACTTACAAGGATATAGTGATGCTTTAATAGTAAAAGGATTAATTGCTGTAGTATTTATTTTATATAAGGATTTAAATCTAACAGAATTAATTAACTTTAATATATACTCGTTATTAAATAATTTAAATTTAAATAAATATTTAACTATATCTAGAAATCATGGTTTACAATCAATAATTAAAAATATAAAAGACCAAGCAAAGCAACACCTAATTACCTAAATATTATAAATATAAACTTCTCTACTACTTAGTAGAATAACGAATATTGACTAAACGTTATTCTACATACAATATAACAAATTTTTACTTACGATAATTAGTAATCTGATTATCTAATCTTTGGTTAGCTCTAACTGCATTATTCTTAGCATTTTGTATATCAGAATGCATATTATTCATATCATTACTAATTTTATTAAATTTCGTATCTAATGTTTTAACTTCTGAAGATATTTGATTAATTTTATTTTTATTAGAACAACCAACTAAAGAAAAACAACCAATAATTAAAGCAGTTTGGATTAATTTAATATAACTCATAATTATCTTCCTTATATATTAATTCAATAACATAATAAAAATTAAAATATTTTATAATTTATTAAATTTACGTTGTATTATCAATAATTATTTATAATTATATTTAAATAATATTACACCTATATAGATAATAATTAATTTTTGCTTAAATACGTCCGAGTGGATTTGAACCACCGACCATCACTATGTCACAGTGATACTCTTACCATACTGAGCTACGGACGTATTAATTCAATTAAAATTTACTAATTTAGTTATATAACTATAATATCATTAGATTTTATTTAAATCTAGTAATTATAATTATTTAATACTAAAATAATTAATAGTAAAATCATTATTTTAATATTATATAAAAAAAGGGAATAAATATATGTTTACTGGAATAATACAATTATCTACACCTGTAATATGTATTAATAAAAAAGATAATTTTTTAACTTTATCAATAAAATTAACTAAAAACTTATTAAATAATTTAATTGTTGGTGCATCAATTGCTATAAATGGGTGTTGTTTAACAGTTACTGTTATTAATAATAATATAATTAGTTTTGATGTAATAAAAGAAACTTTATACTGTACTAATTTAAAATTTTTAAAGATAGGTGATATAGTAAATGTAGAAAGATCTATGAATCTTAATAAAGAAATTGGGGGTCATTTAGTTTCTGGTCATATCCATGGATTAGGTAAAATTATTAATATTATTAATTTAAATAATAATAAAATTATTTGGTTTAATGTAAAAAATAAATTAATTAAATTTATATTACCTAAAGGATTTATTAGTATAGACGGTATTAGTTTAACTATAGGTAGAATAATTAATAATAATTTTTGTGTTCATTTAATTCCAGAGACATTAAGATGTACTAATTTAAAAAACAGAAAATTATTTGATTTTGTTAATATTGAAATTGATTATCAAACTAAAACTATAATATCTACTGTAGAAAAATTTATGCAAAGTAAAATTAGTAATTAATTTTATAAAATTAACATTTAAGGAAATACAATGGATTCTATAATTGTAAAAATTAAAAAACAAATTAATAATAACCCAATAATTTTATATATGAAAGGTACACCAGAAAGACCTAGTTGTAGTTTTTCTATGCAAGCTATAAAAATATTATTTGCATGTGGTAAGAGATTTGCATATATTAATGTACTAGAACATGATGATATTCGACGTATATTACCTATATATAGTAATTGGCCAACATTTCCTCAATTATGGTTAGATAAAAAATTAATTGGGGGTTGCGATATTATAACTGATATGTACCATAATGGTAAATTAGAAATTTTAATAGAAAAAGTTTTTAATAAATACAGTAGTCTTAATTAATCATTAATTAATTTATAAATACAGTAACTATTACTACTATTTAATAGTACTTTAATTAATAACTATTTATGTTATTATTTATTAACTTATTAAAAACTAATTACAAAAGTTATTAAATACTTATATTATAAATTTATATTTTATGGTTAATAACATAAATTATATTTCTTTATTTTTAAAATAAAAAATAAAAATAATGAAATATATAATTTAGCTAAAAAATAATCATATGAAATTTATTTTTTATTATTTTTATAAATAAATAAGTTATGATAAATAATTAACCATTAAAATTAAGTATTTCTGATATAATAATTAATTAATATATAATAATTAATTAGATTATACTAATACTAGTAGGATAACGATATTTAATTTAATTATATTATTAATAAACAAATTTTACCCTTAGAATATTAATAATAAAAATATTATTGGTTTTGTCTAATAATATAATACTATAAATAAATGTTATTATTTTAATAAATACAAATTAATATCTATAAAATTTTTGCTGTAAAATAAATAAAAAATATTGTAATTAAATAAATTACCTATTTAGTATATATAAATAATATGAATATAGTTCAAGAATTAAAAGATAGAGGTATTATAAAACATATTATTAATGATAATGTTTTACAAGAAAAAATAAAACATGAATTCATTTCCTTATATTGTGGTTTTGATCCAACATCAGATAGTTTACATTTAGGTCATTTAGCTTTATTAGTTTGTCTAAAGTATTTTCAATTAGCAGGTCACAAAATTATTGTTGTAATTGGTGGAGCTACTAGTGTAATAGGTGATCCTAGTTTTAAATCTCAGAAGCGTAAGCTACAAGACTTAGAAAAAATTAAACTTTATATAAAAAAACTTAAATCACAAATATCTAAATTTTTAAATTCTGATTGGGGTAATAATATTATTATTTTGAATAATTTTAGTTGGTTTAAAAAAATTAACTTAATTAAGTTTTTAAAATGTATAGGAAAACATTTTTCTATAAAAAATATGATAAGTAAATATTTTATTAAATTAAGATTAAATAATGATTTTGGTATCACTTTTACTGAATTTTCTTATACTTTACTACAAGGATATGATTTTCTTCATTTAAGTAAACATTATAATGTAGTATTACAGATTGGTGGTTCTGATCAATGGAATAATATCATTTCTGGTATTAATCTAATAAAAAACATTCACCACAAGTTAGTCACTGGTTTTACTTTACCATTAATATTAAAATCAGATGGTACTAAATATAGTAAAACTGGTTGTGGGGTAATTTGGTTAGATCCAAAAAAAACTAGCCCATATAAATTTTATCAATTCTTAATTAATATTAATGATAGTTATATATATAACTATTTAAAATTGTTTACTTTAATTAATTTAAAAACTATTCTTTTCTTAGAAAGAAGAAATATAAAAATTAATAATGTACCATTAGCAAAATATATACTTGCAAAGTATGCTACATTGATGGTACATGGATCATCAGGTTTTTCATCAGCAAAACGTATTACTAATAGCTTATTTAAACAAAATAATAAAATAAATTTACTAACAATTAAGGATTTTAAACAACTATCTCAAGATGGAATACCGTCAATTAATATTAGTAATAAACAAATTAACTTACAACAAGTTTTAATACTTGCTAATTTAGCTAAATCTTATAAAGAAGCTCGTATAATGATTAAATCAAATTCAATAAAAATTAATAATGTAAAAAATAATATTCCTAATTATGTTTTTGTCAAAAAAGATAAATTATATAATAATTATACTCTAATTTGTAGAGGAAGAAAAAATTTTTGTTTACTTATATGGAATAAGTAGAATTGAATTATTTACTCCTCTGACTGGATTCGAACCAGTGACACACGGATTAACAGTCCGTTGTTCTACCAACTGAACTACAGAGGAATAATTATAAAATTAATTATTATATCGGTGAACAAGATAAAATATTAAAACCATTATCAACATTAATTACTTCACCAGTAATACCATTTGATAAATCAGAACATAAAAATACTGCAACGTTACCAATGTTATCTATAGTAATCTCTTTTTTTATACAATTATGACTTAAATAATAAGAAAACATGCTCTTAAAATTTTTTATTTTATATGATGATATTGTTTTTATTGGTCCTGAAGAAATTGCATTAACTTTAATATTATTTTTTCCCATAGAATAAGCCATATAACGTACATTAGCTTCTAGTGAAGCTTTAGCAACACCCATAACATTATAGTTAGGAACTACTTTATTAGAACCAAGATAAGTTATTGTTACTAATGAAGAATTTTCATTTAGCATATTAAAACTAGCTTTTGATAAAGCTACAAAACTATAAGAACTAATTTCGTGTGCTTTAACGAAGTCGTTTCTATTAATTACTTTAATATAATCATCATTTAATTGTATACTATTAGTATATGCAATAGAATGTATTAATCCATCAAATTTAGACCATATTTTAGACAATTTAACAAACAATAAATCTATTTCATTATCTTGAGATACATCACATGTGATTATATCAATAGGATTTAAATTATTCAAAATTTTTTTAATACGTGATTTTAATTTTTTATTTTGACATGTAATAACTAAGTCAGCACCGGCTTTTTGTAAAGCTTTAGCAATACCATAAGCAATAGAATACTTACTTGATATGCCAGTTACTAATATTTTTTTATTTAATAAAAGTTTCATATTTTTTAATTTAATTAGAATAAAGATAAACTAAGATTAGTAAATTAAATATCCTAAATACTAATATTAATGTCTATTAATTAAATTAACAATAAAATATATAGTATAATTACTAAAAATAAAAATATAATTATATTATAGTTTTTACTAAATTCATATCGAAATAATTATATAAATAAAAAATTTATGTGTAATTTCAATAATTAATAAAAATTAATATATAAATAATATAACATTTTATTATCTTAATTAAGATTATTAATAATAATAAGTAAAATTATTAAAAATTAACTAATATAAATAACTTAAATAATTTAGATTATTATTTTAGTACTTTATTAAGTATATAATTTTATTAATTAAATAACTATAACTAAAAGCAAATTAATAATAAATTAGTTGAAATAAAAATAAAAAATAAAGATTAATAAATATTAATATTAATATAAATTAAAATAAGATTTTATTATAATACTAAAAAAGTATTAGTATTATAATATAGTTAATAACTAATATGATTATTAATTATATTATAATTTTAATTATTATCTAATTCGTTAAATCTTTATGGTTAAATTTTTTGGACTAGTATTTAGTAATCAAAATATTAATTAATATAATTTATTATTTTAATTATTAATTAAAAATTACGATATAAGAATAATAAAATTATTAAATAATTTATTAGTATTAATAATTGTACTAGATTTAAATAAAGTGTGATAAATTAAGTTAATTAAATTATTTTAAAAACAATTTAAAAATTATATATTTTAAATTTAAATAATTTAATAATACAATAAAAAAATTATAATACAAATTTTAACTATCTAATTAATTTATTAATAAATAAATATGATTATTATAGATGGTAATCAATCAGTAGCAAATATTGCTTATGTTATAAATGAAATTATAACAATTTATCCAATTACTCCTAGTTCTACTATGTCAAATTTAGTTAGTCAATGGTCAGATAGTAATGTACCTAACATATGGGGAAATGTACCTAAAGTAATAAAAATGCAGTCAGAAATTGGTGTAATTGCTAGTATACATGGAGCATTACAAACAGGATCTTTAGCTACATCATTTACATCTTCACAAGGATTATTATTAATGATTCCTAATTTATATAAAATAGCTGGACAACTTATGCCATTTGTATTACATGTTGCAACTAGATCAGTAGCAACAAGCTCATTATCAATTTTTAGTGATCATTCTGATGTTATGGCTGCACGTACTACAGGATGTGCAATGTTATGTTCTAGTAGTGTACAAGAAGCGCAAGATTTTGCATTAATATCACAAGCTACTAGCTTAAATAGTAGAATACCATTTATACATTTTTTTGATGGTTTTAGAACATCACATGAAATAAATAAAATAAATTCATTAAATAAAAAAATTATATGTTCTATAATTTCACAAACATCAATAAATAATCATAGAAAAAGATCATTAGATCCTAGTAATCCATTAATTAGAGGAGTATCTGCTAATGATGATATTTATTTTCAATCTAGAGAAGCATCGAATATTTACTATAATAATGTATTAAAAAATATTTTATGTATTATGAATAATTTTTATTTACTTACTGGAAGAAAATATAATCCATTTGAGTATTATGGACATCTACAAGCAAATTCAATTATAGTAGTTATGGGATCAGCTTCTTATGTTTGTAAAGAAGTAGTAATGTACTTAATTAAAAAAAATTATAGAGTTGGTGTAATTATAACAAAATTATATCGTCCATTCTTTTATCAAGAATTTATAAAAGTTTTACCGAAAACAGTTTCTGCAATTGCTGTATTAGATCGAACTAAAGAACCAGGATCTTCTGGTGAACCATTATATTTAGATGTTAATAGTTCATTAACTAAAGCATTTTACAATAAACAAATAAGGTATTTACCACTAATAATTAGTGGTAGATTTGGTTTAGGATCAAAGGAATTTAACTTAAATTGTGTATTTTCAATATTTAAGGAATTAAATAAAAATAATCCAAAATTACATTTTACTGTTGGTATTTATGATGATGTTACTAATTTATCACTAAAAGTATCAAATAATAAATATTCGTTACATAATAGTTATATAATAGAAGCAATATTTTATGGTATTAGTGGAGATGGTTCAGTATCTGCTGCTAAAAATAGTGTAGCTATAATTGGTAATAATACTAATTTATTTGTACAAAGTTATTCTCATCATGATTCTAGAAAATCTGGTAGTTTAACTTCTTCTCATATTAGAGTTAGTAATAATAATATTAATGCTCCTTATTTAATAAAATCAGCTAATTTTATAAGTTGTAGTCATTTACAGATTTTAAATAAATATAATATATTAAACAATTTAAATAAAAATGGTATTTTATTAGTTAATACAGTATATTGTTCTGATAAAATACTGGATATGTTTTCTAATAATATTAAATCAATACTTTATAGTAAAAAAATTAAATTATACATAATAAATGCTAAACACATAGCTGATAAATATAAGTTAGGTAGTAAAACTAATATTATTATGCAAGTAATATTTTTTAAATTAATAAAAATATTGCCAATGAATATAGTAATAAATCATTTAAAAAATCTAATAATAGATGTTTATGAAAGTAAAAATAAACAATTAGTATTAAATTACTTAAATTTATTACCTAATATAACTAAATTAGTAAAACTTGTACCCATAAAATTAAATACTATTAATTTTAATTTAAATAATAAAATAAATAATTATATTAATAATCGTACTATATGTAAAAAAAATTTAATTTATAATATGATTCATGGATTAGGTAATTATATTCCTGTTTCTATGTTTCCTGTTGATGGAAGTTGGTATACTGGTACTTCAAAATTAGAAAAACGTAATCTTGCAGACCGTATTCCTGTATGGAATGCTAGTTTATGTAGACAATGTAATTATTGTGTAGCAATATGTCCTCACGCTGCATTAAGAGTTAAAATAGTTGATAACAAAAATTTAGATAATAAACCAAATAAAATGTCTTTTTTATCATTAAAATTGAAAAATTTTGAAGATAAAAAATACATATTACAAGTATCTCCAGAAGATTGTACTGGATGTAAGTTGTGTGTAGAAGCTTGTCCAGTTACAATAAATGGGATTAAAGCAATTAATATGAAATCTAATTTAAGACATTTTAATCAAGAAAAAATTAATTTTAATTTCTTTAAAAATTTACCAGATAGTATAAATACTAATAATTTTAAAAAATTAAATATTAGAACATCACAATTTATTCAACCATTATTTGAATATCCAAGTGCATGTTCTGGATGTGGAGAAACATCATATATAAAATTATTAACTCAATTATATGGTAAGAAATTAATAATAGCAAATGCTACTGGTTGTTCTTCTATTTATAGTGGTAATTTACCAACTACTCCGTATACAAAAGATAATTTTGGTAGAGGTCCAGCATGGGCTAATTCTTTGTTTGAAGATAATGCAGAATTTGGTCTAGGATTTAAATTATCTATTAATTTTCATAAAAAAAGAGTATTAAGAATAATAAATAAATTAAAAAAAATAATACCTAGTTTAAATAATTATATTAATATAATTTTAAATGAAAATGAATTATCATATGAACATATTGAAGAAATAAAAAAATTAATAAATAATGACTACTTACTTAAGAATAGTATTTCTCATGATGATTTGAATTATTTAATTAATAAATCAATATGGATTATTGGTGGTGATGGTTGGGCTTATGATATAGGAATTAGTGGTTTAAAATATGTATTAAATTCAAAAGAAAATATTAATATTCTTGTATTAGATACACAATGTTATTCAAATACTGGTGGACAGTATTCTAGTGCTACTCCTTTAGGAGTGGTTACTAAATTTAGTAAATATGGAAAATTAAGTAAAAATAATAATTTAGGATTAAATATAATTAATACATACAATCATATATATGTTGCACAAATTTCTATAGGTGCTAATTTTCAACAAACAATAAAAGCAATGCAAGAAGCAGAATTATATAATGGACCATCATTAATCATTGCTTATAGTCCATGTATAGAACATGGATACGATTTATCTTATAGTTATCAGCAAGTTAATAAACTAACATCTATTGGATTTTGGCCATTATATAGATTTAATCCTAATTTAATAATGAAAGGTATAAATCCATTATTTATTGATTATAGTATTACATCTGATAATGTATTAAATACATTAATAAAAGAACAACGTTTTAGAAGATTATATGAAATTAATCAAGAAAAATTTTATGACTTTTTAAAAGAAATTAAAAAAGAAATAAAATACAAATTTAATTACTTATTAAGTATAAGTAAAAGATTTACTAAATAAATTTTATTTTATGCCAGAATGACCAAATCCTTTATTGTAACGTTTACTTCTATTAGTAAAATGTTTTACTACTTTTAATTTTACTTTAATGATTGGTGTAAATATTATTTGTGCAATTCTATAATTTGGTTTAATAATAAAATTATATTTACTACGATTAAATAAAGAAATTAATATAGGACCTTGATAATCTGAATCTATTAAACCAATATTATTACTTAATATAATTCCATGATTATGACTTAATCCTGATCTGGGCAATATAATAGCTGCTATATTATAACTATTAATATGTATAGCTATACCAGTAGATATAAGTTTAGTTTGCCTAGATTTTAAAGTTATAGAGTTTGTTATACAAGCTCGTAGATCTAAACCTGCAGAACCATCAGTTTCATAAGATGGTAATTTATAATTAAAATTTTTATTTAATAATTTAATGTTTACTGTCTTTTTCATATCTAATAATAATTTGTTTCATTAATTGTTTTGCTAATACTTGTTTTTTGTTTAAAGATAAAAGCATTTCTCCATCATTCCATATTAAATATAGTTCATTATAATCATTATTAATATTATTAAATCTATTTTTAGAAACATTATTAGCACAAATTAGATCTAATTTTTTTTCAATTAGTTTTTTTCTAGCATGTTCCTTAATCAAATTAGTTTCAGCAGAAAAACCTATAACATATGGACGATTTTTAGTTAATTGACTAACTTCTGATATAATATCAGGATTTTTAATTAAATTAATAATTAAATTATCTTTTTTAGCAATTTTATTAGAAGAAAAATTAATTATTCTATAATCTGACACAGCAGCGCAACCAATAAAAATTTTTTGATTACTTATATTATTCATAACAGCTTGTTTCATTTCTAATGCACTTATTACATTGATACGTTTTATATTACCTGGAGGAGTTAGTAAATTAACTGGACCAGATATTAATGTTACATTAGCACCAAGCAAAGCAGCAACATAAGCAATAGAAAATCCCATTTTTCCAGAACTATAGTTACTAATAAAACGTACTGGATCTATTAATTCATGAGTAGGACCAGCAGTAATCATAATATTAAAATTTTTTAATGGTGTATTAAAATATTGTTTTAATTTTTTTATAATTATATTTGGATTTAACATAGATCCTAAGCCAATATCTCCACAAATTTGTTTACCAAAATTAGGACCCCAAATTAAAATACCTCTACTACGTAATATTTTTATATTATGTTGAGTAGCAGAAGACTGATACATGTAATTATTCATAGATGGAATAATTATTATTTTTGCTTTAGTTGCCAAACATATAGTACTTAATAAATCATCAGCTAATCCTAAAGCTATTTTTGCTATAATATTTGCAGTTGCTGGAGCTAATAATATTAAATCTGCCCATTTTGCTAATTTAATATGTATTATATTATTATTAGTAGTATAAAATATATCATCAAATACTTTATAATTAGATAAAATTTGTAAACTTAATTTATTAATTAGTTTTTTTGATGTTTTAGTCATCACTATGCGTACTATTGCTTGTTTTTTTCTTAAATAACGTATTAATTCAAATACTTTGTATATAGCAATACTTCCACTAATACCTAATAATATACGTTTTTTTAATAAAGTTATCATACACAATACCTTATAATTATAGTAATTACTATGATTTTATAATAAACTAATATGTTACCTATATATTTTAATTACAATAAATTTTTGATTATACTAATTATATATATTTTAAATAATTATATTATTAATTTTTTAAAAAATTAATAATATAATATATAATAATAAGTTGGGAGTATTTGGAAATGACAAAATTTTGTTGTGTTACTAATAAAAAATCAGTTAGTGGAAATAGAAGATCTCATTCTATGAATATTACTAAAAGAAAATTTTTACCTAACTTACATTATCACCGTTTTTGGTATTCTAAAGAAAAACGTTTTATAAAATTACGTGTTACAACTAAAGGTATGAGAATAATTGATAAAAAGGGTATAGAAAATTTTTTATTTAAAAATCTATTAAAATAATAAACAAACTTGTACAATCTAATCTTTTAAAAGAGTTTAAAATGTCTAAGAAAAATTGTATTAATATTAAATTAGTTTCATCAGCCGGCACAAAACATTTTTATGTTACGACAAAAAGCAGATTTAATAAAGTAAAAAAAATGGAATTAAAAAAATTTGACCCAATTATTAGAAAACATGTTTTATATAAAGAATCTAAAATATGATTTTTAATGTTATTAATAACTAATGCTAAATATAATTAATATTAATTATCAAAATGCCTGAATTACCAGAAGTAGAAGTAACTAAGCGTATTATTAAACCATATATTTTTGGTTATACAATTTTATATACTAAAATATATAATATTAATTTACGTTGGCCAATAAGTAATGAATTAATTAGTATTAAAAATCAAATAGTAATTGATGTTATTAGACGAGCTAAATATATTTTATTAGAATTAACAAATGGATTTATAATTATTCATCTTGGTATGTCTGGTAAATTAGAAGTGTTACATAAAAATATTAGACCAGGAAAGCATGATCATATTGATTTTGTTATGAACAATAACGTAATTATTAGATATAATGATAGTAGAAAATTTGGATCATTAATATGGAGTCATAAGTATCATTTACCTAAAAATATTTTAAATTTAGGAGTAGAACCATTAAGTAATGATCTTAATTATAATTGGTTTTGTAATAATATTCGTAATAAAAATTCTTTAATTAAACCTTTATTAATGAGTACTAAATGGATAGTAGGTATAGGTAATATTTATGCTAATGAAATATTATTTGCATCAAAGATTATGCCAACTAGAATTATTAGGACTTTAGATGATAATGAAGTAAAAGTTCTAATATATAACATAAAGAAAATACTGTTATATGCTATTAATCTGGGAGGATCTACTATAAATAATTTTAGTTGTAACCAATTTACTGGTATGTTTAGTAAAAAATTACAAGTATATGGACGTTACAACTCTAAATGTAATAAATGTATGAATATGATAAAAACTATACGTATGAATAATAGAAGTACATTTTTTTGTGATATTTGTCAAAAGTAAAATCTTAGCTAATGTTAAATTTTTTATATACTGCGTGAGCAATTAATTTTGGTAAAAAACATTCTATATTACCACCATAATATGCAATTTCTTTTACTATGGTTGATGATAAATTTATCCATTTTTTATCAGAAAACATAAATATGTTCTCTAGTTTAGGCATAAGTTTATTATTAATTTGTGCTAATTGCATTTCATAATCACAATCAAATATCGATCTAATTCCCCTAATTATTACATTTATTCTTTTATAGCGTGCATAATCTACTATTAGTCCACTAAAACTAGTAATAGTAACATTACGAATATGCAATGTTGCTTGTCTAGCTAGGTAAATTCTTTCATTTAAACTAAATAATAATTTTTTATTATAATTGTTAGTAATAGCAACAATTACGTTATCAAATAATTTTGCTGCACGAGCAATAATATTTAAATGACCATTAGTTAATGGATCAAAAGTTCCTGGATAAATAACTTTATTTAACATATTTATCTATTAAATGTACTATTTTTTTTGATGAACCACAATACTTGTTAAGTACTAAATTAGTATAACAAGTACGATAATGATAATAAGCTTTATTATATAATAAATTATTAATTTCTTTTATTAAGGAATCTAGTGAATTAACTATTATTACACTATTATTTTTTTTTAATTTATGATAAACATCATGAAAATTATTGGTATATCGACCTACAATAATTGGAATTATATGCACAATAGCTTCTAATGGATTATGACCTCCATAGTTTAATAAACTACCGCCAATAATAGCTATATCAGAAATACCATATAATAATAATAAATCACCTATTGTATTTACTAGTAATATATGATGTTGTTTATTTAGTGTAATTTGTTTATTAAATATAATATAAGATAAATTATTTTTAGATATTAAATATATTAATTCCTTAATGCGTTTTATGTTACGGGGAGCTATAATAAGTAATAAATTAGGAAATTTGCGTATTAATTTTTTGTATGCTTTTAATATTATAATTTCTTCTCCAGGATGAGTACTAGAAGCAATTAATGTTGGTCTATTATTATGTAATAACCACTTAAAACGTAATTTTACTGATTCAATTAAAATATTTTTTGTTAAATATATATCAAATTTTAAATTATTTATTACTTCTAATTTGTTAGAAGTAATTCCTAATGACTTAAAACGATTACTATCTAATATACTTTGTGCAAAAACATAATGAATATTATTTAATATATTAGACATAAAACTACTAATAATTTTATATTTTCTAAATGAAGAATCTGAAATACGAGCATTAATTAAAATAATAGGAATATTTCTTTTATTTAATAATTTAATTAAATTAGGCCACAATTCTGTTTCCACAATTATAAAAATTTTTGGTTTTACATGATTAATAAATTTGTTTATAAAAAATCTAATGTCATATGGTAAATAGATGTTATCTACATAACTTAAATAGTTATTTACTATCATTTTCCCAGTAAATGTTATATTAGTAATTAATATTGATGTAGAAGGATAGTAATGTTTTAAAATGTTAACTAATGGAATAATTGATAATGTTTCTCCTACAGAAGCAGCATGTAATACTATACTGTTAGATTTTATATTTTTATAAAATCCATAACGTTCATACCATTTATGGTAATAGTAATTTTTTTTTACCATTGACCAAATTATTCTAATAATTAGAATAGGCTGTAACAAGTATAATATAATGTTGTATATTATATTAATTAATAATATTTTAAATTTTATCATTGTAATAAATAATTTTTTTTAAATATAATTACTTTTAATTATTAAAATTACACTAATTTTAATTAAATTATTAATTGATCTATTAATTTTTATTTAACTTTATTATAAAATAATTTAAAAATATTTTAATTAATAATTATAATTATTATAATATTACTGTTTATTTTTTAATTAAAAAATAAGTTAAGATATATACTTTATGCAAAATATTATTAATTTTTTTTATCATCATACATTTATTTGTTTAATTTGGTTAATAATATTATTTATTTTAATATATATTCAATATTGGTTTTATACAATTGGTATAACTAAAGAAATTAATTGTTATGAAGCAGTTATGTTAATTAATAATAACTCAATAATAATTGATTTAAGAAGTAATGTTGAATACTGTAATGGTCATATTATAAATAGTATAAATATTTCTTCTTATAATTTTAAACAAGCTACATTTACTAATATAAATAATAACCAATCTATCATTATTATATCTAATAAATTTTTTTCTAGAAGTTTAGTAGATAAATTAAATAAAATTGGATTTAAAAAAATATATTTATTAAAATCTGGTATATCAGCTTGGAATGAATGTGGTTTGCCTTTAATAAGAAATAATATTTTTTAATAAAAAATAATTTATATTAGAATTTTATGTTAAAAAAAAATAATATAGCAGTAATTGGTACTGGATCTTATGGTACTGCTTTAGCAGTTGCTATTGCACGTAATAATAATATTGTATCATTATGGAGTAATAATATTAATAAATTAAATAAGTTAAATATTTCTCGTTGTAATACATATTCATTACCAAATATTATATTTCCAAAAACTTTAAAAATTGAATTTTCAATAAAAAATTTATTTATTAAAAATAAGTATATAATTATTGCTGTACCAAGTATTTTTCTAGTTAGTATTATTAATATAATTAAACCATATGTTAGAGATAATACATGTATTATTCTAGGAACTAAAGGAATAAGATATAGTTATGGTGAGTTACCATATAAGGTAATTCAAGAAAAATTAAAAAAAAATGTGTCAATTGCTGTAATTTCTGGACCAACTCTTGCTATGGAACTAGCTGTAGGATTACCTACCGCTATTACTGTAGCTAGTAGTAATTATAGCTTAATTTCATATTTAAAAAAGATATTACACAACAATAAAATTTTTAGAGTGTATTATAGTTATGATATTATAGGTGTCCAACTTGGAGGAATAGTAAAAAATATTATTGCAATAGGAGTAGGTATTTCTGATGGTATTGGATTAGGTAATAATATTAAATCAGTATTAATTACTAAAGGATTTAAAGAAATTATTAATTTAGGAATAAAACTAGGTGCTAAATTAAATACTTTACTTGGTATATCTGGTTTGGGTGATCTTATATTAACTAGTACTACTAATAAGTCACGTAATAGATATTTTGGTTTACTAATAGCTCAAGGTTATAATATAAAAGAAGCAAAAAATAAAGTAGGACAAATAATAGAAGGATATTATAATGTTAAAACTATTATGTATTTATCAAAAAAACATAATGTGTATATGCCAATTATAAGTGCTATTTATCGTATTCTATATAAAAATAAAAATCCTTATCGAACAATGATGGCACTACTTAGATACGTACCTCAGAAAGAATAATTATTATTTATTATATTAAGTATTTTAATAAAGCTTTCTGTATCTAGAGATGCTCTACCAATTAATACTCCATCAATATCTTGTTGTTTTAGAAGATTTAATACATTAGTAAAATTTACAGAACCACCATATTGAATACTAATATTTTTACTTATCTTGCAGTTAATTTTCATTAAATAATTTCTAATAGTACTATGTATTTTTTGTATATAAGTTGGATCAATAATAATTTTATTATCAATTGCCCAAATTGGTTCATAAGCAATTATAGTATTTTGAAGAGCCAAAATACCTAAATTTTTTATAATATTATTTATTTGTTTAATGCAAACTGCTATCGTTTGGTTACTTTGATATTCTTTTTTAGTTTCTCCAATGCATAATATCGGAGAAATATCTTCTGATTTTAGAAGAGTAAATTTTTTTAATATTATATCATTATTTTCTTTATGGAAAATTTTTCTATCAGCATGACCTATAATTGCATATTTTATACCAATATCTTTTAGCATTTTAGCAGAAATTTCTCCAGTAAAAGAACCATAGTTATGTATGTCAATATTTTGTGCACTTAATAAGATATGATTATCACACTTATAAAACTTAATTATTTGTTGCATATAATCTAAATATAATAATGGTGGAGCTATAACTATAGAAAAATTACAACCTTTTATTACATGACTAATTTTATTGATAAAATTATTAATTAAATACTTACTACCATTTAATTTCCAGTTACTTATAATTAATAAATTTTTCATTATTATTTCCTTGATTATTAAGTAAATAATTTCTGAAATAACGTTATAAATTATCAGTTAAATATTAAAATTAATAATATCATTAGTTTACATTATATATAAACTAACACTGTTAATTAATATACATAATACAATAATTTTACCTAATTATAAGATATTAATTAAATAAATTAATTTATTATGACTATAAAATAAACAAACTTAAATCTTCGTTAGATATTAATGAATCTAAGTGATTATGAACATAATTTGCATCAATAGATAATTTTTTACCACTCCATTCGCTAGCTTCATATGATATATCTTCCATTAATCTCTCTAATACAGTATGTAAACGGCGAGCACCAATATTTTCGGTTCGTTCATTAACTTGCCAGGCAGCTTCAGCAATACATTTGATCCCATCAGCAGTAAAAGTAATATTTACTCCTTCGGTAGCCATCAAAGCAATATATTGAGTAGTTAATGATGCATTAGGTTCGGTTAAAATACGCTCAAAATCTTCAGTAGTTAGTGCTTTTAATTCAACTCTAATAGGTAATCTACCTTGTAATTCTGGAATTAAATCAGCTGGACTAGACACTTGAAATGCACCAGAAGCAATAAATAAAATATGATCTGTTTTTACCATACCATGTTTAGTAGATACTGTACATCCTTCTACAAGAGGTAATAAATCGCGTTGTACTCCTTCTCTTGAAATATCTGGACCAGATATTTCCCCTCCCCTTCTACATATTTTATCTATTTCATCAATAAAAACTATTCCATGTTGTTCTACTGCTTCGATAGCTTTTTCTTTTAATTCTTCAGGATTAATTAATTTAGCAGCTTCTTCTTCAATAAGAAGTTTGATGGCGTCTTTAATTTTAATTTTTCTTAGCTTTTGTTTTTGTCCAGCAAGATTTTTAAACATGGATTGTAGTTGATTAGTCATTTCTTCCATTCCTGGAGGAGCCATAATTTCTACTCCTAATGAAGATGTTGCGATATTAATTTCAATTTCTTGATTATCTAATTTACCTTCACGTAGTTGTTTACGAAAATTTTGTCTAATCTGTGATAAATCTTGTTGCTCATCTACTTGCCCCCAAGTATTTTTTTTAGTTGTTGGTACTAATACATCGATAATTCTTTCCTCTGCTAATTCTTCAGCACGAAAACGATTTTGTTCCATATACTGTAATCTAATCATTTTTACCGCTGTATCAGTTAAATCACGAATTATGGAATCTACTTCTTTTCCAACATATCCTACTTCAGTAAATTTAGTTGCTTCTACTTTAATAAATGGAGCATTAGCTAATTTTGCTAAACGACGAGCAATTTCTGTTTTCCCAACACCTGTTGGACCAATCATTAAAATATTTTTAGGAGTAATTTCATGACGTAATACTTCATCTAATTGCATACGACGCCAACGATTTCTTAAAGCAATAGCAACTGCTCGTTTAGCATGATATTGTCCAATAATGTAAGCATCAAGTTCACTAACTATTTCACGGGGGGTCATTTCAGACATATTTTCGCCTTTAAGTTTTTGATATTAGTTCTTCAATAGTATAAGAATAATTTGTGTATATACAAATATCACTAGAAATTTTTAAAGCTTTTTTAACAATTTCTTTTGCATTTAAGTTAGTATTTTCTAGTAATGCAAGTGCTGCAGATTGACCATAAGGACCACCAGAGCCAATGGCAATTAAATTATTTTCTGGTTGTATAACATCACCATTACCAGTAATAATTAAAGAAGTGTTATTATCAGCTACAGCTAATAAAGCTTCTAATCTACGTAACATACGATCAGTACGCCAATCTTTAGCTAATTCTACCGCAGCTCTAGTTAAATGACCTTGATGTAACTCTAATTTACGTTCAAATAATTCAAATAACGCAAAAGCATCTGCTGTACTACCAGCAAAACCAGCAATAACTTTATTATTATGTAATTTTCGTACTTTACGAACATTACTTTTCATGATAGTATTACCAATTGTTGCTTGACCATCGCCACCAATAACAACATGCCCATGACGACGTACACCTATAATAGTTGTCATAATCTTTTTATTTTATTATTATAATATATTTAAAGAATATTATTTATTATATTATGAAACACAATTATATAATTTTCAATATTTTATTTAATTGTTTATATTATATTAATTACTAATTATATTGTTGATATATAGTAATGAATAGAATATCTTAATACATTATAATAATATAGATTATATTAAAAATTAATTTTGATAATTTAATAATGTACTGGATCTATATCTATTAACCAACTAATTTTATATTTATTTGATACTAAACTAATATAAGAATAATATTCATCAATAATACTATGTAATATATTTCTTGATTGACTAATTAGTAATAAGTACCAATAAAAATAATTTCTTAATTTAAAATAATATGAATATCGTGGTCCTACTATTAGAATTTTATTTTTTATAACATTATTTAATATCTGTTTTAGTTCTAATAAAAATAATTTTGCTAGTTGATTATTATTAACAGCTTTAATTAAAGCATGAAAATTAAATGGGGGTAATTTAGTTAGTTTTCTATTATTTAGAATATATTTTGCAGCATTATAATAATTAGTATTTATTAATTGTTGTATTAATGGATGATTAGGAAAATTAGTCTGTACAATAATTTCATATCTCTTACTTACATAATTAATTAACTGATTATATAATTGAATAAAATATTCAATATATCTAAAATTTTTAGAAAGTAATATATTATCAATATTCATTAGTAAAATTAATGTATCTTTAGTAAAATAATATTTTTTAGATAAAAATAATGTACTACTAATTATTATACTAGCATTATTTATAATACTATCTTTATATTCATTAAAATAATCTAAATCATATATTGATGTATTAGGAAATATACTAGATAATAATTTTTTAAAATTATTTATATTAATATTAACAAATTTAAGTTTATTATTACAAACGTGACACGTATTAGGAATTGTTAATAACACATTACAAAAATCACATTTCAATTTATTATAATATTTATTATATTTATAATACTGTTTACATGTAACACAATTAATAATGTGATGACATGTATTACATATTAATACTAATGTATTATTTAGTGTATTAACAAATATTAATACCTGATTATTATTTTTTAGATATATTTCAATTTTATTTAATAATATAGGGGATAATTTATTTATTTGTGAGTAATAATTAATATCTATTAATAATAGATTAGTAATATTATTTGGATAATTTTTATTAATTAATATTTGTTGATACTTATTTTTTTTTATATTATTAATCGTTTCTAACGATGGGGTTAATGAACTTAATATTATTGGAATATTATCTACTTTAGCTCTTAGAATAGCTAAATTTCTTGCATTATAGCACCACTTATAATTTGCTTTGTATAATATGCTATGTTCATCATCTACAATAATTAATCCTAATTTACTAAATGGTATAAATAAGGAACATTTAGTACCAATTACTATTGGTATGGTATTATACCAAGTATTTAACCAAGTATTAAATTTTATTTTATCATTTAAGTTAGAATACATAATCCCTATTGGAAAATTTATTTTATCTTTTAATAAAGATAATAACTTAAATATTAGTGCTACTTCTGGTACGAGAATAAGTATTTGTTTTCTATATTTTAAAATATTTTTTATAATATCTAAAAATATTTTAATTTTGTCGTTATCTTTTATATTACTAATTACTGTTACTGAAAAATTATCTATATTTTTAAACAAATTATAACTATTGTTAATTATGTTTTTATTTAAAAACTTATTATAAGTTTTATACCATATTTTTGACATTAAAGGATTAAAATATAATTTGCATAATTTTTTTTTATGTAATATTTTTAATGCTTTGATAGATTTTTTTGAAAAGTTTATAATATTATAGTATATTGGTTGACTAATTAGAGTACTTAGTATTGTTTTTTGTTCTTTAGCAAAGAATAAATTGTTTTCTATAGTTATTTTATTTAGCTGAGTTACTACTAGTGTTTGTGATTGATCATTTATTAGTTGTCCACTTTTAATTTGTTTTGGTAAAACACTAAATAGTGCTAAACCAATTGGATAGTGATAATATTTAGAACCCCATTTTATTATGTACCATAGACTAGTAGTAAATAATGATCTTTTATCAAAAATATAAATTACATATTTAATATTATTAGTTAATAATTTACTACTTACATTTATATCTGTTATAATACCGATAATGCTTTTTTTACCAAATGGAACTAACACTCTTGTACCAATTATTGGATTAACATAATTAGCTACTTTATAAACGAAGGTTTTAAATATCGGTATAGGTAAAGCAACATTAATGATCAACTTGTATCCTTTACTAAATTTAGTAAAATATTTAGTACATTATAATATATAAATTAATTATGTTAAATCTATTTTAAGGATATATATTATGAAAAAAAATGTTCATCCCAGTTATAATAATATTATAGTCACATGTGTTTGTGGTAATCAAATTAATATTAAATCTACTATTCACAATAATATTAATATAGATGTATGTAATAAATGTCATCCATTTTATACTGGTAAACAAAGGTTATTAGATAATATTGGTCGAGTAAGTATTTTTAATAAAAGATTTAATGCCTATTATAAATAAATATTATAAAATATATTATTGACAAAATAATAATTTTATAACAAATATTATCTATTTAAATATTAATTATATTTAATGATTCAAAACCATAGTGTTGTAATATTATTGATAAGTTTTTTGTTTTTTTGGTTAAACTAACACAATATGCTTTGTCACATGTAAATTTACTATTTTGGTTATAATTTATATTTTTCTTTATAAAATTTAATATAAAATTAATAGTAATGATATTAGAATCAATAATAATCTTTTTCTTTAAAATGTGTAGTAAATTTAACGTAAATAAACTAAAATGTGTACAACCTAATATTATTGTATCCGGAGTTTCTTTACTGTTATTTTTCCATGTAGTAAATATTTTATATAGTGGTAAATTTAATAAATAGTAACCTTGTAAAATTTTCTCTGCTAGATATACTAATTGCATAGAAGGTATCAGTGTAATTTTATATTTATAGGATAATTTATTTATTATATTACCTATATAAGTACTATAAATAGTGTTATTAGTAGCTAGTAAACAAATATGGTTATTTTTAGTAAGTTTTGTAGCCATTTGTATAGCTGGTAAAACTCCTATAATGGGATAATTTAATAAATTTCTTAATTTTGATAATGTTAAAATACTAGCTGTATTACAAGCTATAATAATTAAATCTATTTTGCTTAACTTACAGATATTATTAATAATTTTTATTATTCTGTTAATAATATAATTTTTATCCTTATTACCGTAGGGAAAACCAATATTATCAAATACATAAAAATAATTAGAATAAGGAATAATTCTTTTTATTTGATTATAAAATAATAAACCACCTAATCCAGAATCAAATATCATAATGTTTAATTTATATTTAAAATACATTATATAATCAAAAATAGTAATTTTAACTTTGCTAAAAATTATGTATCATATTACTTTATTATATTTATTATAAGTATAATATAGAGTTAAAGTATATTAAATAATTAACAAATTGTATTTATTTGTAGTTTACAATGCTAACATTTATTAATTTATCGTGATAATATTATACTTAATTGATTAGTAAAATTATTAATTTTAATAATTTATTAATATAATTTTAATTAATTTTATCTTAAACATGACTAATAATCTTTTGATAATTATAGATGGTTCATATTGTTTGTATCGTACATACTATTCGATAGTATCAATTAACAAAAATCTAGGTGAATCTAATGGAGTAATTTATGGAGTATTAAATATTATTAGTTATTTATTAACTAAGTATAAACCTAGTCATTTTGTAATTACTTTTGATAAAGGTGGAAAAACGTTTCGTAATAATTTGTATAATAATTATAAGTGTAATAGAAACCCAATGCCAGATAATTTACGTAAACAAATTACTCCATTAAAAAAATTAATTAAAGCAATTGGTATTTCAACAATATCTATTACTGGAGTAGAAGGTGATGATATAATTGGTACTATTGCTTTATCAACTATAAATTATGATATTAATGTTATTATCGTTAGTAATGATAAAGATATGGCTCAATTAGTATCTAATAAAATTAGATTATTAATTAAAATTTCTGGAAATGTTCTTGGTCCAAATGAAATAAAAGATAAATTTGGAGTTTCACCTAATTTAATTATTGATTATTTAGCATTAGTAGGGGATAGAATTGATAACATTCCTGGAGTTCCTGGTATAGGAGTAAAAACTGCCAGATTATTATTAAATAAATTAGGTAACCTAAAATTATTATATAGTCATTTAGATAAAATTAATAGTGGTGAGTTTTATAGAGCTAAAAAAATTATATCTAATTTAATGCTGTATCGAGAAAATGCTTTTCTCTCTTATAAGTTAGCTACTATTAAGACTAATGTGCCAATAAAATATTCTTATCATGACTTTATACTAAAACAATCTAAGTTAAGATTTTTATCTAGTATACTAAAGCAATATAATTGTATTGTTTCATAAATAAATTAAAACTTATTAAGTTTTAAATTTAATAAGAGAAATTAAATTAGATATTATAAATTTAAATAGGATTTTTTAGGTAACCATCGTTTAATAAGTAATTTAATCTTTTCCGGATAATTTTTTTTTATGTAAAAAGCTAGTAACTTAGTTTGATTAATAATATTATAATCATACTTAATATCGAATAATTTTAATTTTAATTGACCAATTTGATTTAACTCAAATAATTTACCAGGTCCTCTAAGTTCTAAATCCTTATTTGCAATAAGTAAGCCATTATAATTATGACGTAATATCATTAATTTATGTTTAGCTTGATTACTAATTGGGGATGTATATAGTAATATACAGTAAGATTTATTGTTGCCTCTACCAATACGTCCTCTTAACTGATATAATTGTGTTAATCCTAAACGATCAGCATTTTCTATAATCATAATATTAGCATTAGGAATATCAATACCTACTTCAATTACTGTAGTAGTAACTAATAAATTAATTTTACCATCTTTAAAATCTTGTATTATTTGTTGCTTTTTAAAAAAATTTAGTTTACCGTATATTAAACCAATATTAATCCCCGGTAATTTACTAACTAATTCTTTCCATACTATTTTAGCAGATTTAATATGACAATTTTTAGAAGGCTCTACAATTGAACATACCCAATATACTTGATATGCTTTATTTAAACATAATTCATAAATACGTTTTATTATAATATTACGTTTGTTTTCTGACATTAATACAGTAATAATTGATATCTTATTTTGCTGAGATAATGAGTTCATAGTAGAAATATTTACTCCAAAATATTTTGCAATAGCTAATGTTCTAGGTATTGGAGTAGCTGTCATAATTAATTGATGAGGATAACAATTATTTATAATGCCTTTATTATATAAAATAAGTCTTTGGTATACTCCAAAACGATGTTGTTCATCAATTATAATTAATGCTAATTTAGCAAAATTTACTTGTTTTTGTAATAATGTATGTGTTCCGATAATCATTAGTACACTGCCGTTACTAATTTTTAAGCATTGTTCATAATAATTTTTGTTATTAATTTTTTTAGTAAGAATACATACATTAATACCTAGTGGATTAAACCATTTTTTAAATGTTTTTCCATGTTGGATTGCTAATATTTCTGTTGGTACCATAAAAGCAACTTGCTTTCCACTACCAATAACTACTAATGCAGTTAATGCAGCTATAACAGTTTTGCCAGAACCAACATCTCCTTGTAATAATCTAACCATTGGAATATTTTTATACAAATCGTTAACAATTAATTTAAAAATGTTATTTTGGACTTTATTTAAAGTAAATGGTAAATTTTTTATAAATAAATTAATTAATTTATCATTATAGTAATTTATGCGATAACTATTTTTTTTATCATAAAAATTAATAAAACTTAGATAATATGACAGTAATTCTTCAATTACTAATCTTTTTCTTGCTGGATTATTATACAAACGTAAATTATTGATTATTGTATTATTTGGTGGATAATGTATATTATATAGTGCATCTTGTAGTGTAGTCAATTTATTAAAATAATTATTACTTGGTAATAATTCATCTAATAATATATTATCTTTTAAGTACCTTAATGCATGTAATACTATTTTTCTAATTCTATCTTGACTAATACCCTTAATATTTGGATATATAGGTATATAATCATTATTAATATAAAAGTTAGTTAGTAATCTATACTCTGGATTAATAATGGTAATACCATAATTAGTACATTTGGCTATTCCACTAAGTAAAATAGTTTTATTTGTTAAGTAACTAATATATCGTTTAATATTTTTAGCATTAAAAAAATATACTTTAATTTTGCTACTACTGTCATAAAAATAACAAACCAAAATTAGTTTTTGATTAACATTAATAACATAATTATTTTTAATTACACCTTTAATTGTAATTAACGTATTTGGTTTAATATCTTTAATTAGTGTAATTTTGTTGTAGTTATAATACTTAATTGGTAAGTAAAATAGTATATCACATAAATTTTTAATACCGACTGACTTTAATATATTAATGATTTTACTATTGACATTTAATATAGTATTAGTTAATAAAAAATTACATAACGGATACATTAAAATTTTATTTGTTTAACAAGTTAACAAAATAATACTAATTATATTAATTTTAGTAAATATTGAATTTAATTAATATAATGTTATTATCTTTAATTTCTAATATTACTCCATAATTATACCATGAACCAAGTATAATATGACAATAATTATTACGATTAATAATTATCTCTCTATGAAGATGACCATGTATAATAATTGATGGTTTATATTTATTTACATTACGTAATAATTTATAATTATTAATATTAAAATTATTATGTGATTTATTTGTACTATGTATTCTTATTATATTTTTTAGCTTTATTCTAATCTTAATAGGTAATTTTAAAAATAAATATTTTATAAATTTACATCTAGTTAACCAAAAAAATAGTTTATAACCAATATCATTTGTACATAAATCATCACCATGTAATATTAATATTTTATTAGTTAAATAATTAATTGTTAATTTAGAAGGTAATAACTTAATCTTACAAAGATTAGCATAATTGTCACCTAATAAAAAATCTCTATTACCATGAATTAAATAACATGGTATATTATATTGATTTAGTATATTAATTACATGAGCTATTTTTTTTGATATTTTGTCTATGTAATCATCACCAATCCATGATTCAAATAAATCACCTAAGATATATAATGCTGTAGAATGTATAGCATATCTTTTGATAAAAAAATCAAAATGATTAATAATATCTGGTTTATTATTACTTAAATGTATATCTGCAATAAATAGTATTGTCATATAATATATCTTAAACTATAATTATATTAATTTTAGTATATAATAAGATTAATGATTTTATCTATAAGAAATTTTTATTTATGTTGAAAATATTTAATTCATTAACAAGAAAAAAAGAATATTTTACACCATTAACTAATAATATTATTAATATTTATATATGTGGAGTTACTACTTACGATTTATGCCATATAGGTCATGGTAGAACATTTTTATTATTTGATGTAATTATTAGATATTTACGTTATAAGGGTTACTTAGTCAGGTATGCACGTAATATTACTGATATTGATGATAAAATTATCAATGTAGCAAATAATAATAATGAATCAGTTGAAAAACTAACTAATCGCATGATTGATTTTATGCATAATGATTTTAAAAAACTTAATATTATTAAACCTAATTTAGAACCAAGAGTAACCAATCATATTAGTGAAATATTAAATTTAATAATGTGTTTAGTGAAAAAAAAACATGCTTATATTACCAAAAATGGTGATGTAGCGTTTAGTGTTAATAGTTATAAAAATTACGGTGCTTTATCTAACTGTAATATTAATAATATTTATTATAACAATAAAGTTTCTTTTAAAAATAAAAATTATCCATTAGATTTTATTTTATGGAAAAGAATCAATGATCATTATATAAATTGGATATCACCATGGGGAAAGGGTAGACCTGGATGGCATACAGAATGTGCTGCTATATGTAATTATTTATTTGGTAATAAGTTTGATATTCATGGAGGTGGTATTGATTTAATTTTTCCTCATCATGAAAATGAAATAGCTCAGGCTATTTGTGCTTATGGTGGAATATATTCAAATATTTGGATGCATACTGGAATAGTAAAAGTAAATAATAGCAAAATGTCAAAATCATTAAAAAATTATTGTACAATTAAAGATCTATTAAAATTATTTGATGGTGAAGTAATAAGATTATTTGTTATATCTAGTCACTATCGTAGTAGCATTAATTATGAATTAAATAATTTACTTAAATCATATAAAGCATTAAGAAAATTATATATTACACTAAATTATTTTCATCAATCCACATTTGATAATAATAATATTGATGATCGATATATACAACTATTTTTTCAAGCTATGGATGATGATTTTAATACTCCGTTAGCTATATCAATATTATTTAATATAGCACATAAAATTAATTTTTTAAGAACTAAACACAATAATATAGTATTTAGGTTGGCTAATACCTTAAGAAAATTAGCTAATATACTAGGATTACTGTATCATGATACTAACGATTTTTTAAATCAATATAAAAAAAAATTTTCTGATTTAACTAAAATTAATTTATTAATACAACAAAGAGATTTAGCTAGAAAACAAAAAAAATGGGATATAGCTGATAATATCAGAAAACAATTATTGTTAAAAGGTATAAGATTAGAAGACCACAATGATGATACTACTTGGTTTACTACTTAAATTTAATTAATCTAATAAAGTAGCTGCCTGTAATGTGTTTTTCATTAAAATTGCTACTGTAATTGGTCCAATTCCGCCTGGTACTGGAGTAATGTAACTAGCTCTATTTAAAGAATTTTTATAATCAATATCACCAACTAACTTACCATTTAACTTATTAATACCAATATCAATAATTATTGCACCTAATTTAATCCACGAACCAGGAATAAAATTAGGTTTACCAATTGCAACTATTAATAAATCAGCATGATTTACATAATACTTTAAATTATTAGTATGTTTATTTATTACAGTAACTGTACAACCAATATTTAATAATTCAAAAAACATTGGTCTTCCTACTATATTTGATGAATTAATAATTACAGCATGTAATCCAGAAACATTAATATTATAATATTTTAATAATGTAATAACAGCTAAAGGAGTACATGGACTAAGTATCGGATTATTTTGACATAAACGTCCAATATTATATGGATGAAATCCATCAACATCTTTTTTGTGATTAATATGTTGTAATATACTAAATTTAATGTTGCTTGGTAATGGAAGTTGTATCAAAATACCATGTATTTTTTTGTTTTTATTAAGTTTTTTAATAATAGTAACTAATTCTAGTGTACTAACAGAATTAGGTAAATTATAATATAAAGAAAAAAAACCTACTTCTTGACAAACTTCTCTTTTATGTTTAATATAAATTATCGACGCAGGATTATTACCAACTAAAATAGTTGCTAATCCAGGAATTAGTTTTCCTAGTTTTACTCTTTTTTTTACTATTGACAAAATTTTATTTTTTATATGTTTGGCCACTAAATGACCATCAAATATTTTTGCTGTCATTTTGTTTAAATTAGTATTTAATTTTAATAAAAAATATATAAAATTTGCGCTCTTAGCTCAACTGGATAGAGCAACAGCCTTCTAAGCTGTAGGTTACAGGTTCGATTCCTGTAGAGCGTAAAACAACTTAGGTGTTATAAGGTTAAATTCTCACGGGCAATTAGTATCAGTTAG